>JBIQMF010000034.1:0-11295 GCA_044463545.1 Solirubrobacterales bacterium | reverse complement strand
GAAGCCGAAGGCGACAACCATCACCGTCCCGACGACGAGCGCGCAAAGTCCTGCCAGCAGCGTCTTCTCGATCACGATCGTCGACCGCGGGGCCAGCCCGCGCAGCAGGCGCGTCAGCATCTGGTCCTCGGTCTCATAGGCCAGCATGCCGGCGCCAAGCAACAGCGCCACGAACATTGCCGAGACGGCGACGGCCACAGCCACGGCCAGCGACGAGAGCGACGAGTTCGTGCCGACCGGTCTGTTCTCGAGCTTGATCGGTTGGCCGACGCGCCGCAGCAGGCTCTTGGCGAAGTTTGCGCCGCGCTTTGCGCCCTCTGAGAGTGCGATGAACTCGCTGAGCTCCTGCTGCTTGTCGGCCGGCAGGTATGGCAGCACCTGCTCGATCAACTCGCCGCCGTTGGCGAGGCCGACGATCTCGCGCGAGCGGTCGCCGAAGTTGATCTTGCCGCCGTTGACGATGATGTCGATGTAGTCGAGCGAGACGTCGGTGAAGCGGTTGGTGAGCTCGAGGTTGGTGTCGACGAGCAGGCCCTTGATCGTGTTCTCGACGTAGCTCTTGCGCGTCGGGTCTGACGCGTCGAAGATGGCTTGGATCGTGCCCTGGCTGGTCGCCGATTCGAGCTGCTTGACGATGTCGTCGGGAATCACCACGGCGGCCACCGCGTCACCCGAGCGCACCTCCTCGAGCGCCCCCTCCGGTGTGGCGACGTCGTAGCCGTCGACGTTGTCGTAGAGCGCCTTGATGAGCTTGTCGAGGTCGAACTTCTTGCCGCCGATGTGCAGCGTGCGCTGCGTTTCGGGCACCTGGTTGACGATCGCCACGCGCGGCTTGGTCGGCGGACGGCCGACGGCCAGCCCGACGAGCACGGCGACGATGGCCGGGTAGAGCGCAAGCAGGACGACGATCGAGGGCGTACGCGCCAGCAGCCTGAGGTCCTTGCCCAAGAGGTGACCGAGGCGCATCATCGCGCTGCCGCCTCCTCGCCGCCGGGCGCCTCGGCGCGGTGGCTGCGCAGAAAGTTGATGAAGGCCAGCTCAAAATGCTGGCCGGGGCCGATCTCCTGCGGGCGGCCGTTGTAGAGCAGACGGCCGCCGTCGAGCACGAGTACGCGGTCTGCGTGACCCTCGACCTCGCCGGCGTGATGCGTCGAGAAGACGATCGCCACCCCCGACCCGGCCAGTCGTCCGAGGAGTTCCCACAGGCGCTCGCGCTGCAGCGGGTCGAGCGCCGCCGAGGGCTCATCGAGCAACAGCACCGCCGGGTCGCAGATCATGCCCATGCCGATCGAGAGCCGTTGGCGCATGCCGCCCGAAAGGTCCTCGGCGTGATCCTCTGCGCGGTGCGTCAGCTCGATGCGCTGCATCATCTCTGCGGCCGCCTCGCGCACGTCTGGGACGCCTTCGAGACGGGCGAAGAGTTCGAGGTTCTCGCGCACAGTCAACTTGCCGTACACGGCGGCGCGTTGTGGCACCCACCCGAGCCGTCCGCCGGGCAGCTCGACGCTGCCCGAGTCCGGCTGCACGACGCCCGAGAGCAACGAGAGCAAGGTCGTCTTCCCGGCCCCGTTGGGGCCGGCGATGGCCACACTCTCGCCGGGCTCGACCACGAACGAGACGTCGTCGAGTGCCGCGCGGTCGTCGTAGGTCTTGACGAGATTGCGTCCTTCGAGCACGGCCATGGTGGACGAGTTTACGGTGATTTCGGCGCACACTCGCGCCGCGCTGGCCGTAGACTCGGACGATGCCCAGGATCCTTTTCATCGGCGACGTCGTCGCCGAGCCCGGACGCCGCGCGCTGAGCACGCTGCTGCCGAAGCTGCGCGAGCAGCACGAGCCCGACTTCGTCGTCGTCAACGGCGAAAACGTGGCCGGCGGAATGGGCATCACACCGAAGACGGCCGACGAGATCTTCGGCCTCGGAGTCGACGTCATCACGCTGGGCAACCACACCTGGCGCCACCGTGAGATCTACCCCTACCTCGACTCCGGCAAGCCGATCATCCGCTGCGCAAATCAGCACCGCAGCAACCCCGGACGCGGCAGCGTGATCGTCGAACAGGGCTCACTGCGACTGGGTGTGATCAACCTGATCGGGCAGTTCGGACTCGACAACGACGGCAACCCCTTTGATGCCGCCGACGCGCTGATCCGCGAGCTCGAACGCGACTGCGACCTGCTGCTCGTCGACTTCCACGCCGAGATGACGAGTGAGAAGGTGGCGATGGGTCTGCACCTCGACGGCCGCGTGACCGCGGTCTTCGGCACGCACACACACGTCCCGACGGCCGACGCGAGAGTGCTCCCCGGTGGCACCGCCTACTGCACCGACGTCGGCATGACGGGCTCGCGCGCCGGGGTCATCGGCGTCGTCAAAGACGTCATCATCACGAAGCTGCGCACGGGCATGCCCGGACGCTTCGACAGCGCCACAGGTGACGAGCACCTGATGGGCGTGCTCGTCGAAGCCGGGCGCGACGGGCGCGCCACAGACGTCACCCAGTTGATCGTCCCGCTCGACGAAGCCTGACCCGTTCGGCCGCTCAGAGGCGGAACGACCAGAGCTTGTTGCCGATGAAGTTGACCGGCGTGACGCAGACGATGGCGATGGCCTGCGCCGGAAGCTCGGGCAGTTCGAGCACGGCGACGAACAGCTTCAGCAGCGCGAGGTTGAAGCCCAGCGCCACGAGGCTGACAATGAAGAAGCGCGTGGCCTGAAACCCGGCGTGGCCGGCGCGCGCGTCGAACGTCCAGTGGCGGTTCCACCAGAAGTTGTTGGTCACGGCGAAACAGAAGGCGATCACGGCGGCCAGCATGTAGTGGACGCCCAGGCCCTGGCGCGCCAACTCGTAGACGAGCAGGTTGACGACGTAGCCGCTGGCCCCGACCGCCCCGAACTTGATCAGCTGCACCCAGTTGTGCGGGCGACGCATGCCTGCGGCCGCTCGTTTGTGCAGTCGGTCGGGAGAAACCTCGGGGGGGACGTCCTCTGCCACGCGTTCACTCATCCGGCGAGGTTATTCCGAAGTGCTCGAGCACGAGCGAGTGCACGTCGCGGATCGACCAGGCGCGCTGATCGCGGCGCGCCTCGCCCGTCCCCGAAACGATCAACTGTGCGGCCGAGTCGGCGCGGTGCAACGAACCATGTGTGCCGCCGCCGAGGTGCGAGACGCCACCCCAGTCGATGAACTCGTGTCCAACCTGCGGCGTGACGATGAGGTCGCCGCTGCCTGCGCAGCCCAGCGCGGACCAGACGCGGCCGAGTGCATCCGGGAACTCCTCGCTGTGGATCGAGTCGCCGTCGGCGAAGAGGTCGAGCGCGACGAAGTCGCCGTCGACGTCCCATTGCGCGCCGCGCTCGTCGGTGAAGCTCTTGCCCGGCGCAAAGCTCAGCTCGGCCTCACCCATGCGTACGTGCGCGCGATCATCCTCCAGCCAGAAGACCTGCTCGATGCGCGGCTCGTTGCTGAGATCCTCAATCAGCAGCGGCAGGATGCCGCCGTGGTGGGCGGCGTCGAGCACGTAGATGTTGGCCGCGCGCGCGGCCGGGCTCACGGCGATCTCGGCCGCGCCCGGGCGGCGGCCCCGGCGCGGAGGCAGAATCTTCCAGTCGCGCGCCTCCAGCAACTCCATCAGGTCGACGGCTTCGTCGACTTTGCTGTGCGAGTGGTCGGAAACGACGATCACGGCGTGGGTGTCAGTGAAGCGCCGGTAGCCGCCGGCCGCGTCCACGACGCGGCGGAACTGCGCGTCGGCGTGGGCGATCGAGATGTGCTGCTGATCGGGCCCCTCGCGGTGCGAGAAGTTGTCGTTGTCGGGGAACGACAGGAGCATGAACTCGTAGTCACCGCTGAGCACCAGCTCGACGCCTGCGCAGGCGGTGTGCTGGTCGCGCTTGCCCGGCACCCCGTAGGCCGAGCGGCAACTGCTGCCCAGGGAGTCGAAGATGTCGCCGTAGAGCAGGTGCGTCGGGCCGTAGCCCGGACGCGACATCCCCATCGCGCCGGCCAGCGCGCCGGCCACCCCGCTGCCGACGAAGCGGTGTTCGTGCGGGCCGCGATAGATCATGTAGGTCGTGCAGGCACAGCGGATCCCCGCTGCTTCGAGCGTCTCGAAGAAGGTGGGCGTGTCGGCCGATAGGTGCTCCTGGTTGATGCGGTGGACGAGGTCGCGCAACATCCCGATCACACCAGCGCGGCGAGCCGAGGGGAAGCTGACGCCGTAGTCGACGTAGCGCTGCTCGTCGCGCTTGTACCAGTTCATCGACGGCACGCCGTGCTCGGCCGGGCCCCTGCCGGTGACGATCGCCGACGTCGCCACCGGGGTCAGCGACGGAAAGGTCGAGATGCACTCGTCGGACTGGTAGCCCTCGCGCATGAGCTGGGCAAAGTTGGGCGCCGCACCGCTTGCGATCGCCTGCTTCAGCGACGCCGGGCGCATCCCGTCGACCACGACGAGGCAGAGCTTCTTGGGATTCCTAGGAGAGGACACGGAGGCCCTCGTGCTTCTTGGCCTCGCGGCGACGCGAGCCGAAGATCAGCGCGAGTGCCACAACGGGGAGGATCAACCCGGTGGGCGGAAGCAGCAGCGCCAGCACGATCGCGACGATCGTCGTGACGTCGACCCCGAAGGCGAGGATGCGGCGCGAGGCATCGGCGTCCTTCTGCGCCAGCGCCAGCTCTTCCTTGCTGGCGCCTTTCTGTTGGCGCGCCTCGTTGGCGGCGAGTCGCGCCGCCACGCCCTTCAGAAGGTTGCCCGACGCGTAGGCCACGAGCGCCGCCGAAGCCGCGCCGAAGACGCCGCCCAGCCACTCGGGATTGTTCTGTGCGCCCATCACGATGGCGCCGGCGGCGGCGCCCAGGATGAGCGCCAGCACCACGTGCACGGGCATCAGGCGCGGGCGGTCGGCCGCCACGCGAAAGGTCATGCCGCCGGGCACGGCGATCAACGCCAGCGACTGCAGTACGACGACGACCGAAACGATCACCGCGGCGCTGCTGGAGAGAAAGTCGTAGTTGCGCACGCCGGCCGTCTCGACCCCCAGCCCGACGGACGCACAGATCACGACACAGGCCAGCGCCACGAGCGGCGAAAGCCCGGCCGCCGCACCGACTCCGATGGCCTGACAGATGTCCATGATCACGTCCATGGCCGATAGCGTAAGCGTTGATGGGCGGGAGACGACCCCTCTGTCCGCGAATATCTCAAGCAGATGACCCACCGTCGCACAAGCCAACACGAACTGGAGCGCTACGCGCGACTTTTCGCCGAGCGCTCCGAGCGCGTCAAGACCAGTGCAATGCGCGACATGATGTCGATCACCGACCGCCCTGAGGTGATCAGTCTGGCCACCGGAATGCCCGACACGGCCAGCTTTCCCAAGGACCTGCTCGAGAGCGTCTTCGTCGACATGGCGCGACACCACAGCGCAGAGCTGCTGCAGTACACGCCGACCGAAGGCATCATGCCGGTCAAGCAGCGCATCACCGAGGTGATGGCCGCCGAGGGCGTGACGGCGGACGTCGACAACATCCTCGTGACGACCGGCGGCCAGCAGGCGATCGACCTCGTGACGCGCGTGCTCGTCGACCCCGGCGACACGATCATCACGGAGGCACCGACCTACCCGGGCGCCGTCCCCAGCTTCCTCTCCTTCCAGGCCGAGGCCGTGCAGATCGACCTCGACGACGAGGGCATGCGCATCGACCTGCTCGAGCAGGAGCTCGAGCGACTCGACGGCCAGGGCATCCGGCCCAAGTTCATCTATACGGTCCCGACCTTCCATAACCCGGCCGGCGTGACGATGTCGCTGGAGCGCCGCAGGCGCCTCGTCGAGATTGCCGCCCAGCGCGAGCTGCTGGTGCTCGAGGACAACCCCTACGGCATGTTGCGCTACGAGGGCGAGCCGCTGCCGACGCTGCGCGAACTCGACGGCGGCAACTTCGTCGTCTACCTCGGAACCTTCAGCAAGATCTTCGCGCCGGGTCTGCGCATGGGCTGGATCGAAGGGCCGCTGCCGGTGATCGAGAAGTGCAACATCGCCAAGGCCGCCGCAGACCTCAACTCTTCGGGCGTGGCGCAGTTTCTGATCGAAAGCTACTTCGAGCAGGCCGACTGGCGCGACTGGGTGGCCAGCGCGAGCAAGACCTACAAGTCGCGGCGCGATGTGATGCTGGCTGCGCTCGAGCGCGAGTTCCCGCCCGAGGCCAGCTGGACGCGCCCCGAGGGCGGACTCTTCATCTGGGCAACGTTACCCGAGCAGATCGACACGACAGACCTGCTGACGCGCGCACTGCGCTCGAACGTCGCCTTCGTACCCGGTGCCGGGGCCTTCCTCGGCAACAAGCCCGACCCGCGCGGTCGCAACACGATGCGCCTGAACTTCAGCGGCGTCGGCGAAGACCGCATCGGTGAAGGCATCAGGCGCATCGGCGAAGTCATCGAGGAACAGCTCGAACTCTGGCGCACGATGACGGGCGAGCACCGCACTCCGCCCGGGGAGCCGCGCAAGGAGCGCCGGCGCACCGAAGTCTCTTACCTCGCCGGCGAGAAGCTCAAGCGCGCCCAGGGCAACAAATGAAGGTCGCCGTGCTCAAGGGCGGGGCCTCGCTGGAGCGCCAGGTCTCACTGCGCAGCGGTGCGCGCATCGCCGAAGCACTGCGCGGCGCCGGCAACGATGTCGTCGAGATCGACGTCGACCAGAGTCTCGTGGTCAACCTGCGCGACGCCGCGCCCGACGCCGCCTTCATCGCCCTGCACGGGCGCGGCGGCGAGGACGGCACGGTGCAGGAACTGCTTGAGGTGCTGGGCATCCCCTACACGGGTTGCGGCGTACTGGCGTCAACGCTGGCGATGGACAAGTCGCTGACCAAACTCCTGCTGCAGAAGCACGGTCTGCCGACGGCGCGCTTCGTGGCGCTGGCCGAGTCGGCCTTCAAGAGCCTCGGCGCATCCGACGCGCTGGACCAGGTCGAGGAGCTCGTCGGCTATCCCGTCGTCGTCAAGCCGGCGCGACAGGGTTCGGCGCTCGGCGTCAACTTCGCGGCCGATCGCTCGGAGCTGCCGCCGGCCATCCTCAGCGCATTCAGCTACGACGACAAGCTGCTCATCGAGCGGTTCATCAAGGGGCGCGAACTGGCCGTCAGCGTGCTCGACGGTGCGCCGCTGCCGGCCGTCGAAGCGATCGTCCAGAGCGGCGACTTCTACGACTTTGAGAGCCGCTACGAGATCGGCAAGACCGACTATGTCTGCCCGGCCGAGCTCGACGACGCCGTCAGCAGTCGACTCGCCGAGCTTGCACTCGAGACCTACAAGCTGCTCGGCTGCGAAGGCTTCGCGCGTGTCGACTTCATGCTGCCCGAGGACGGCGAACCCCAGGTGCTCGAGGTCAACTCGATTCCCGGGCTCACGCAGACGAGTCTCATGCCGATGGCCGCCGAGGCAGCCGGCATCAGCTTTGAAGAGCTGGCCCAGCGCCTGCTTGCGACAGCCACGCCGCGCTGAGCGAGCGCTCAGCGCCGATCGTCGCCGTGTGCCGCGCGCCTGCCGTCCGCCGATGAGGTCTGGCCGGAAGGCGCCGCCGCTACGCCGATCGGGGTAGAGTCGTGGCATGGCGATCAAGACCGAAGTCGCCAGCGGCAGCGATGCCGCGCCGGGTGCCGTCGTCGAGCTGGCAGGCGAGCTGCTCACCGACGTGCCCGAGCTGGCGGCCGCGATGGCCGAGCACCTGCACGCCGGGATCCCTGAGCTCGGCGGCGCAGACCACACGCTGATCGCCGAGACGCGCGCCAGCTGCGCCTCAAACCTCAGCCAGAGCCTGCGCCTGATGGCCGAATCGGTACCACTCTCGAGCCTCGTGGTGACGCCCGAGGCGATGCAGTACCTGCGCAGCTTCATCGGTCGTGGCCTGGCGCTGCCCGTGCTGCTGCGCACCTATCGCCTCGGGCACGCCTGGATGTGGGAGCACTGGTCCGCCGCCCTGCACGCGCGCATCGCCGAGCCGCAGGAGTTGGCGAGCGCCGTCGAGTTCAGCTCGCGCTGGATGTTCTCGTACATCGACCTCGTCTCTGCGGCGCTGGTCGAAGACTTTGCCGCCGAGCGCGCGCGCATGGTGCGCAGCGCCGACCAGCGCCGGGCGCTCGCGGTGCAGGCGGTGCTGCGCGGTGAGGCCGACGACGCCAGTGCGGCCTCAGCGCAGCTGGGCTACGAACTTGCGCGCAACCACGTGGCGCTGCACGTCTTCACCGCCGACGAGTCCTGCGAGGGACTGGAAGCTGCCGCGCGCCGGGCGGCAGCCGCGCTCGACTGCGTGGCGCCGCTGCTGATCGCGTCGGGTCCGGCGTCGTTTGACGTCTGGTGCCCGCTGCTGGAAGGGCAGGACGGTGCCGCGCTCGATCAACTCATGCTGGACGGCGGTGTCCTCGTCGGTGTCGGGGGCGGCAGCGACGCCGCGGGCATCGAGGGCTTTCGCCGGGCCCACGCCGAGGCGCGCGAGGCGGCGCGCGTGAGGCTGCTCGCCGGCGACGGGCTGGGCAGTGTCGTTGAGTTCCGAGAGGTCGAGCTGGCTGCCCTGCTCAGCGCCGACGCCGGCCGCGCGGAGCGCTTCGTGCATCACCAACTGGGCGATCTGGCGACCGGCGACGAACCGTCGGCGCGCCTGCGCGAGACGTTGCTTGCGTACCTCTCGAGCAACCGCAGCGCGACGCGGGCCGCCAAGGAACTGTTCGTGCACCAGAACACCGTCAGCTACCGCGTCGCCCGCGCCGAGGAGATCCTCGGCCACCCCGTCGCAGATCGCCAGGTCGAACTTCTGTGCGCGCTGGTCCTGGCGCCGCTGGTGATCGGCGCTCAGGGCAGCGGCCTGCCCAGCCAACCTTCGTAGAAGCCGACGAGGTCGGGCAGAAAGTCGTGCACGACGGGATAGCCCGGCGGCAGGGCTTCGACCTCCAGCAGGTCACCGCTTCTGGGGCAGTAGTACTCGCGCAACTCCATCCACTCGGGGTCGACGTGTCCCAGCTTGGGATAGATCTCGCGCAGCGACTCTTCGCTGTCACGTACGCGCATCACAGCACGCATCTTCCAGTTCTCGTGCCACAGGCAGAGGTCGGCACCGGCGTCGGTGCGGATCACATACTCGCCGTCCGAGTCGCGCTTGACGACGTTGAGGCCCTCGCCCAGCGGCAGCACGATCTGGTCATCCCACGCGGCGCGCTCCTGCAGCACGGCGAGCCACGTGTCAAAGCGCCCGGCATCCTTGAAGCCCGACTGGATGTCGCGCACGGTGCGGCGCGAGAGCTTCTCGTCGAGCAGGTCCGAAAGCTCCTGCCGGCTGACGGCTGAGCCGCCAAGCACGGCAGTCTCTGCTTCTGCGCCGAAGGTCTCACATGCGTCGAGGTAGCTCCTGACCGACTCCTCCGGCGTGACCTTTCCGGGCTGCGACGCCTGGATCGTCAGCGTGGGCGAAGGCACCGGGAACTCGAAGTCCTCGGGCAGATCCCAGAAGCCACGGAACTCGGCGGCAAAGCGCGGCGAGAGGCGCATCGACTCGGCGTACATCTCCTGCAGGTGGCGACCGAGCTTGTGCGCGAGGAGCTTCTCGCGTTCCTCCCGCCACCAGTCGTGCGTCGGGCGGGCCGCCTCAAGGCGTGCGCTGCGCGCGGCGTCGCGGTCAGAGACGTGGTAGGCAGACTCGGCGTACTCGGGCAGCAGGTGGCCTTCCTCGACGTCGCGCTGCACGGCCTCGACGGGGCGCTTCAAGGGGTCGCCGAGTCCACCGCCGCCCTTGTAGACCAGTTGAAAGAGATCGCCGACCGCGGCCGATTCGAGCGTGCGCAGCGCGTCCTGTTTGTAGACGCGCTCGTCGGCTGCCAGCTCGAGCAGGGCAGGCTCGTCGTAGGAGCCGTCGGTCGTCGGGTAGCTCTCGCCGCGCTGCGCGCGCTCGATGAGATCGGAACCCTTCAGCGCATGTACGTAACTGTTGGCCGCCGGGTAGCCGCCGAAGATGCCGGGTGAGACGGCGATCTTCGAGGCACCGAGCTGCTGCACCTGCTGGAAGGGGGTGTTCCAGGTCATCAGCAATGACTCAAATCCCGACCCGCCACGATGGCGGCCGGGGCCGCCTGTCGAAGCCTTGATCGAACGCCCGAGGTAGATGAAGGGAGTCAGTAGTTCCCACATCTCGCAGTCGCCGTGGTCACCCTCGGGGTTGAAGGGCGCCGAGGCGTAGTCGAGCCCGTCGAGCACGTACTTGCCCCCCATGCCGCCGCCGGCCAGCTCGAAGTTGACGAAGCCCGAGCTCTCTCCCAGTTGATTGATGCCGCCGCCCTGGAAGGCCGTCGGTACCTGGTAGGTGCCCTGCACCTCCTCGATGAAGCCGCGGCTCTGCAGTGCCCGCGCCAGCCCCCGCATGTAGCCGTTGAAGGCGCAGAAGAGCGGCGGCCACGGCACGCTCGAGCTGCAGGGCGCGGCACCCTTGTTGGCCCAGCTGCCCTCGGGGCTGACGTTGCGCGTGGCCAGGTAGCCGCCGTCGTTGATCTTGTCGTTGCAGATGAGCCCCTGCGTGATCACGAGCCACGTCATGCCCTGCACGCCGGCCGGTGTCGCGTTCATCGAGTGCCAGCCCCACGCCGAGGAGCCGTCGAGGTCGATCTCCATCACGCCGTCCTCGACGAAGCGCATCTCGTAGCAACCGTGCACCAGAAAGTCGCGACGCGCAACCTCGGGCAGGCTGTGTTTGTCGGCAAACTGCGTGTCGTAGAAGCCCGGCGCGCGATAGCGGCCGGGGATCGTGACGCGGCGCACCGTGGCCTTGAAGGAGCGCCGCGTGTCTTCGATCACCTCGCGCATGAACTGCTTGACGCGGTCGACGCCTTCGTCGGCGATCAGACGCTCGACGTTGTCGCGGATCATGTGGCAGCCGGCCAGCCGCGTGCGCTCGTCGAGGATGTAGTACATCGGGGCGCGGTTCATCGAGCGGCAGCGCGCAAGGTGTGCATTCGAGAGCTGGTCGTTCTCGCCGATCTTGTCGCAGTGCAGGTCGATGCCGTCCTCGAAGATCTGCGTGGGCCCGACGGGCACGCCTCCGGGCGTCGAGGCACCGATGTCGAGCACGTGGGTGACGCCGCCCGCCCATGCGATCAACTCGCCCTCGTGGAAGATCGGCACGAAGGTCTGCACGTCGGCCGGGTGCACGTCGCCGATCACGGGATCGTTGTTGGCGAAGATGTCGCCGGGGCGGATTCCCGGGTTGTCCTCCCAGCCGCCGCGGACGTGCCCGCCCAGCGCGATGATCGTCGG
>JBIQMF010000033.1:0-11516 GCA_044463545.1 Solirubrobacterales bacterium | reverse complement strand
AGCTCGGTGACCTGCGAGCGGGCGGCCTTGAGCGCCGTCTCCGACAGCGTCGTCGAGTCGGTACGCATGTAGGTGATGTAGCCACCCTCGTAGAGGCGCTGCGCGACCTGCATCGTGCGCGCCGGCGAGAAGCCGAACTTGCCCGACGCCTCGCGCTGCAGCGTGGTGGTGCGGAAGGGCGCGTAGGGCTTGCGCGAGTAAGGCTTGCTCTCGACCTTGCGAACAGCAAAGTCGGCGTCTTTCAATCCCGTGGCAAGCTCACCGGCCGCCGCCTCGTCGAGGTGGGCGACGTCGCCCGAGAGCTCGCCGGCGTTGTTGAAGTTCGATCCCGTGGCGACGCGCCTGCCGTCGACGGCCACGAGCTTGGCCGGGAAGCTCCTCGGGTCGTGCCCCTCGCCGGCGTCGAAGGTCGCCTCAAGATCCCAGTAGGACGCGGCGTTGAAGGCGATGCGCTCGCGCTCGCGCTGCACCACAAGACGAGTTGCCACCGACTGCACGCGGCCGGCCGAAAGACCGCTCATGACCTTGCGCCAGAGCACCGGGCTGACCTCGTAGCCGTAGAGGCGGTCGAGGATGCGGCGCGTCTCCTGCGCGTCGACGAGGTGGTCATCGACGTCGCGCGGGTTCTCGATCGCGCGCTGGACGGCCTCTTTGGTGATCTCGTTGAAGACGATGCGCTTGACCGGCACCTTCGGCTTGAGCTCGTCGAGGAGGTGCCACGCGATCGCCTCGCCCTCGCGGTCCTCATCTGTTGCGAGCACGAGCTCGTCGGCGTCCTTCAAAAGCTTCTTGAGCTTGGCGATCTGCTTCTTCTTCTCGGCCGAGACGACGTAGATCGGCTCAAAGCCCTCGTCGATGTTGACCCCGAGGCGCGCCCACGGCTTGTCCGCGTACTTGGCCGGGACCTCGTCGGCGCCGCGCGGAAGATCGCGGATGTGGCCGACCGAGGAGTCGACGACATAGTCATCACCGAGGTACCCGGCGATGCTCTTGACCTTGTTGGGGCTTTCGACGATTACGAGCTTGCTCACGCTGCGGAAAGTAGCGACCTTGTTCAGATCGTGTGGCAACGGCAGCGTTTCTCACGCCATACTGATCCTCATATTTCGTAATCACAGAACCGCATTCGGGATCGAGACTCACAACATGAAGCGCATTTTTCTGCTCGGCCTCTGCCTCATGGCGCTGCTGGTGATTGCCGCGTCGTCTGCCGCTGGCGCCGCCGGCCAATGACAACCGTGCCGACGCCACGAATCTCGGCGCAGCGGACCGCGTGACCGTGGCCGGGACCACGCTCGCGGCGGCGCTTCCGGCACCGTGGAACAGGACGATTTCACGCTCAACATCGGACGCCTTCCGTGCCGATCGGCAGCCTCGCGCTCAGCGGCAGCGCCAATTACGCCGTCGGCGACACGCTGACGATCACCAACGTCACCTGGAACGGCCACGCCCCGATCTCCTTCGAGTACATGTGGCAACGCTGCACCGGGGAAACCGAAGTCAGCTGCTCGGCGGTCGGTGGAGCCACCAGCGCCAGCTACACGTTGACCGCGGCCGACGTCGGGCACAAGCTGCGCGGCGTGGTGATCGCCCAAAACGACCTCGGCGGCGACTATGCGGTCTCGGCGAGGACTGGTGTCGTCGGTGCTGCGCCGCAGACTCCCGGCGTGCCCGGGACACCCGGAGTGCCTGGAGCGCCTGGAGCGCCGGTGCCGCAGGCCCTGCTCGACCTCGCCGCCCTCAAACTGCCGAAATCGATCACCGTCAAGGGCGTCGTCAAGGGCAAAGGCAGGTACAAGACGGGCAAAGTCAAGTTCGCCTGCCCGGCCGGCGGCGCCGACTGCAAGATCAGGTTGAAGGTCACGGTCAAGGGCAAGAAGAAGGCGACGACAATCGGCACCGGGTCGCTCAATGTCAAGGCCGGTAGGCGCGCCACGCTCAGTGGCAAGCTCAACAAGAAGGGCCTCAAGCTCTTCAAAAGCAGGAAGACCAGACGCGTCAAGGCCGCGATCGAGCTTCACGGCACCGGCGGCGCGACCGGCAAGAAGACGATCAAGACCTTTACGATCAAGCGCTGAACTGACGCGCGCGAACCAAGAGCCGCGCGCGAGTACCCGCAAGAAACCTCGTCGCCCCGGCTCGGACCTGGCCCCGAGGGCCAGAGCCACGCCAGCTTCGGGCTTGGTTGCGGGGTCTTGGGCTGCCGACTCTTGGCTGGATCATCCGTTTAGGCCCCAGATTCACCCCCGGCCGGCGGGGTAAAATTGCGCAGCAACAAGCGGCGCGGACGCCGCGGCAGACACAGCTCACCGGCTCCAAGGAGGGCCCCCTCAGAATGAATATGCAGCTGCGCCCTCTGGCGCTGATCTTCGCCCTCGCCGCGATGCTGAGTTTCGCGGCCACCGCCTCGGCGGCACCCCCTGCGAACGACAACTTCGCCGACGCCATCGAGGTCTTCGACGGGCACGAGAGTGCGAGCACGAACGTCGATGCCACCAAAGAATCTCCAGACGAGCACGTGGCGCAGAACCAGAGCGTGTGGTTCTCCTTCACCCCACTGAGCAACGGTGAGCTGACCGTCGGTGCCTGCAACGCCAACTTCGACGCCGGCATCTCGGTCTACCGCGGTAGCTCCCTTGCCGGCCTCAACCAGCTGGCCCTGACCTACGACAACTGCACCGCCGATGGCGCCTACAGCGCACAGGCCACCGTGAGGGTGCGCAAGAACGAGCCGATCCGCATCGCTGTCTGGGGCTACAGCATCCACCAGGGGACGTTCACGTTCAAGGTCAACCTCGCCGCGGCGCCGGTGAACGACGACTTTGCCGAGAGCACCGTTCTCAGCGGCCTCAACCCCAACCAGTCCTTCACCACCCAGCACGCGTCGATGGAGACCGACGAGCCGCGCTACGGGTCAAGCACCGGCGACCGCAGCGTCTGGTTCAGCTGGACGGCGCCGCTCGACGGATACGCCCGGTTCGACGTCTGCGACGCCGCCGTGGACGGCGGCAGCGCTGGCTCCTGGGACACCGTCATGCAGGTCTTCACGGGCAGCGCGCTTGCAGCGCTGACAAAGCGGACCTTCAACGACGAAGGCTGCCCGACCGGCAACGGCACCCGCACCGTGCAGTTCGCCGTCGAAGCCGGCGAGACGTACCACGCGCAGGTGATGAGCTACACAAACAACGTCTGGGGCAGTGCGACCTTCAACGTCGAATACGAGTCCGTGCCGCTCAACGACAACTGGGCAGACGCAACCGACCTCGGCAACGCCCACACCGTCGCGATCACCGACGACAACCGCTTCGCGACCAACGAACCCGGCGAGCCGCCCATCTACTCCAACATCACGACGCCCTTCTCCGTCTGGTACAAGTGGACGGCGCCGTTCACGGGCAGCGTGACGATCGGTACCTGCTCGGTCGCGACGACCGCCGACGGCATCGTCTCGGTGTTTGAAGCGCAGAACCCGGCCGAGCCGAAGATCGATGAGCTGACCCGCGTCGCGACGGCCGACGGCGGCTGCGACTCTCCAGCCGGCGGCATGGGCAGATTGTCGATGACGGTGATCAGCGGCACGACCTACTGGATCGGCGTCGGCCTCTACGGCGCCGCGGCGGGTACCGACTTCGGGCTTGAAATCACCTCGGCACCGCGGGTGACCGCCTCGCCCGAAATCAGCCACGACGGGCTGTTCGTGGGCGACACGCTGGAGGCGACGACAGGTACCTGGGCCGGCTCGCCGACCATCACCTACGCGACCCAGTGGCAGCGCTGCACCTACGACGGCACCTCGTGCTCAGCGATCGACGGGGCGACCGGTTCGACCTACACGCTGGCGCTGGAGGACGACGGCTTCACTGTGCGCTTCGTGGTGACGGCAAGCAACTCTGCCGGTTCGGCCAACTCCGCCTCCCCGCGGACCGACCTGATCGACACCGACACCGACGCTGATGGCATCGGCGACGACATCGACGAGTGCGACGACGCCGCCGCCGGCCCCGGCAAGACCAACGGCTGCCCGACCGAGCAGATCTCGGTCGTCTCCAGCCCCACGAGCTCCGGTGACGCCGTGCTCGGCGGCGTGATCACGCTTGACGACGTCGGCACGGCCATCAACAACCCGGACCGCGACGCCTCGGTCGGTCAGCCGACCCCTTCGATCACATGGCACGCCTGCACCAGTGCAACGGAGATCGACACCTGCACCCAGCGCAGCGATGCCGACGGCGAGAGCGAGTACACGATCACCGAGACTGACGATGCAAGCTCAGACGGCAACCGCTACATCCGCGCCCGCGTCGTCTGGAGCAACGGTGAGGGCACACCGGTCTCGGCTTGGAGCGCCGCCACCGCGCTGGTCGTCGACGAGTGTCCGACGCTGACCCAGGACAACGACAAGACCAACGGCTGCCCGCTCGTCCCTGTCGAGATCGACACGGCTGCGTCCTTCAGCGGGAGCCCGCAGGCCGGTCAGGCGATCGCGGTGAACCCCGGCGCGGCCAGCAACGCTTCGGGCTTCGGACCGGCCGCGGCGCCCACGGCGGAGGTCTACATCTGGTCGGTCTGCGACTACTCGCCGACGCAGGACTACACCACCTGCCCGGGGGTTGGTTCGCCCTCGGCGACCTACACACCCACGGCAGCCGACGTCGGCAAGGTGCTCGTGGTCAGGGTGATCTGGGCCAACGGCGAGAACATCGCCGACTCGCTCGCCGTTTCTGCCCCGGTCGCAGCCGCGCCAGCAGGTGGCGGCGACAACCCGCAGCCCCCGGGCCCGCCCGCGCCGCCGGTGACACCGTCGATCCTCGACCTGGCGGCGGTGAAGCTGCCCTCGAAGGCCACGGCCAAGGGCGTCGTCAAGGCCAAGGGCAAGTTCACGGTCAAGAGCGTCAAGTTCGCCTGCCCGACTGGCGGCGCCGCCTGCAAGTTCAGCCTCAGTGTCACGACCAAGGTCAAGAAGAAGACCGTGAAGATGGGCACGAGCACGCTGACGGTGCAGCCGGGCCAGACCAAGCCGCTCTCCGGCAAGCTCAGCAAGGGCGGCCTCAAGCTCTTCAAGAAGAGCAAGAAGGTCAAGGCCGCGATCGCCATCAAGGCCAGCGGCGGCGCCAAGGGCAGCAAGAGCATCAAGTCGTTCACGATCTCGCGCTGACCTGAAGGATCAAGGCAAGAAAAAGGCCGGGCATCGCGCCCGGCCTTTTCAATGCCCAGTTGCGCTCAGACGCTTACGCGGCGACAGCCTCTTCGTCGAGGATGTCGGCCGTCTTCGACGAGTCGACGCGGATGCCCGGGCCCATCGTCGTGGTCAGCGTGATCGTCTGGAGGTACTTGCCCTTGGCCGCTGACGGCTTGGCGCGGATGATCTCTTCGATCAGCGTGGCGTAGTTCTCGAGCAGGTCCTCGGCCGGGAAGCTGGCCTTGCCGATCGCCATGTGCACGATGGCGTTGCGGTCGGTGCGGTACTCGACCTTGCCGGCCTTGGCCTCTTCGACGGCCTTGCCGACGTCCGGGGTCACGGTGCCGACCTTCGGGTTCGGCATCTTGCCCATCGGGCCGAGCACGCGCCCGAGGCCACCGACGACCGGCATCAGGTCGGGGGCGGCGATCACGACGTCGAAGTCTGAGAGGCCCTCTTCCATCTGCTTGGCGAGGTCCTCAGCGCCGACGTAGTCGGCTCCGGCGGCCTCAGCAGCAGCTGCTGCGTCGCCCTTGGCGAAGACTGCGACCTTGACCTCTTTGCCGAGGCCCTTGGGGAAGGTGATCGTGCCGCGCAGCTGCTCCTCGGCGTGGCGCACGTTGAGACCGGTGCGGATGTGCACCTCGACGGTCTCGTCGAACTTGGCGCGCTGGAAGTCCTTGACGCGCGAGATCGCCTCGCGCGGCGAGTACTCGTGCTCGCGGTCGAAGCTGGCGTACTTCTCGTTGTAAGTCTTTCCCTTGGCCATCAGACCACCTCTACTCCCATCGAGCGCGCCGTGCCGGCGATGATCTTCGCTGCGGCGTCGACGTCGTTCGCGTTCAAGTCCTGCATCTTCTTCTCGGCGATCTCACGGACCTGGGCCTCGGTGATCTTGCCGACCTTCTCCAGGTGCGGCACGCCCGAGCCCTTCTGCAGGTTGATCGCCTGCTTGATCAGCACGGCCGCCGGCGGCGTCTTCGTGATGAAGGTGAAGGAGCGGTCCTCGAAGACCGTGATCTCGACCGGGATGATCGTGCCGTTGTCCTGCTGCGTCTGGGCGTTGAACGCCTTGCAGAAGTCCATGATGTTGACGCCGTGCTGACCGAGCGCCGGGCCGACCGGCGGTGCCGGGTTCGCCTGTCCACCGGGGACCTGCAGCTTGATCAGGGTCATTACTTTCTTGGCCATTACGAAACTTTCTTGCCTTGTCTGTCTTGTCTCGGGTCCCTAGGAGACCTTTTTCACCTGGTCGTAGCCGACCTCGACCGGAGTCTCACGGCCGAAGATCGAGACCAGCACCTTGAGCTTGTGCGCGTCTTCGTTGATTTCGGCGATCTCGCCGGAGAAGTCTGAAAGCGGTCCGGAGATGACCTTGACGGTCTCGCCGATGCTGAACTGCGGCGCTGCCGGCTGCGCCTTGGGTGCGGCTCCACCGCCACCACTGGCGGCCGCGGGCTGCGGGCCGCTGGCTGCGACGTTCGTGGTGGCCAGCAGACGGTCGACCTCGCTCTGGGCCAGCGGCACAGGGTCGGTCTGGTTGCCGACGAAGCCGGTCACGCCCGGCGTGCCCTTGACGACACCCCAGGAGTCCTCGTTGACCTCCATGTTGACGAGCAGGTAGCCCGGCATCGTGCGGACCTCCTTCTCGACCTTCTTGTTGTCCTTGACCTCGGAGACGGTCTCGGTCGGGATCACGATGCGGCGGATGGCCTGACGCTGACCCAGCGAGACGATGCGGTGCTCGAGGTTCTGCTTGACCTTGTTCTCGTGACCTGAATATGTGTTGATTGCGTACCAGGAAAACATGTTGGGGACTTTCTGCGCGTGCCTAGAAGATGATGAAGTCGACGATTCGCTGGGCGACCTGGTCGATCGCGCCGAGGTAGGCACCGGCGATGAAGCAGAAACCGATGACGATGCCGCTCATCAGGGTGAGCTGCTTGCGGTCGGGCCACTGGACGCGCTTGAGTTCGGCCCACGAAGAACGCAGGAAGGTGCGGAAGCGACCCTTCTCGCGCGGAGCCTTGGGGGCCTTTGCCGCCTTCGGCTGCTCCTTGGGAGCGGCGGGCTTGGCCTTGGCGACGCGCTTGGTCTCCTCGACGACATCGGCCGTCGCCTTGGCGTCGACCTGACCCTCGTCGGCCGGCGGGGCTCCAGCGCCCGCGCCACTCTTGGCGGCGTTGGCCTGCTGGCGAGCCTTGCGCTGCTTTGCCTTTTGGCGGTTGCGCGCCACTTGGAGCTACCTCGTCTCCTTGTGCTGGCGCTGACCGCCGCACCAGCGGCAGTACTTCTTCATCTCAATGCGGTCGGGATTGTTCCGCTTGGATTTGTTCGTCTGGTAGTTGTGGCGCTTGCACTCTTCGCAGGCCAGCGTCACAGCGATTCTTACGTCTCCGCGTGCCATCTCTCTTGATCCAAAGTCGTGAACTACAAGTGCGCCTGCGGCTGGGGATCTGGCTCAGCGCGGCCGGCGTCAAAAAAACACCTCGGCCGCAAGGCGCGAGGTCGGAGAAGTTTAGCGCGGATTTTCAGCACCCCAGCGGCGCTGGCGCTCAGGCCGGGGTCGGCTCGGCCATCGTCCCCTGGTGGTAGATCACCTGCCAGTGGCCCTGCGCGTCGGTCCAGATCGTCGTGCGCCGCGTGGAACGCGTGATCGGGCCGTCGGACTGGCGCAGGGTGTAGGTCGCCAGATACACGTGCTGGCAGATCTCGCGCACGACAAAGTCGTCGAGCCCGTACTCGATGTCGGGCTCGTCGCGCTCGATGCGCGCAAGAACACGGTCGATCACGTGCTGGCGCGAGTAGATGCGGCCCGACGCACCGACCTCGAAGAAGTCGTTGACGGTCAGCTCCTCGAGGTCCGCCAGCGTGCCGCGGCGCGGCTCGATCTGGAACACGGGCTCACGGCGCCGAAGCTCGGCGATGATCTCTGCGGGGGCCTCCATCAGGAATGAGGATTACAGATCGCGCAGGCTCACCCCGGCGCCGCTCACGCCGCCAGCTCGATCGTCACCGGGTCGGCCATCAGGCGCCCGCGCAGCGAGAGCACGGCGCGTCCGGCGGCAAACGGCTCGGGTTCGAGCATCCCGAGCGCCAGTTGAGACTCGGCCGCCACGCGCCCGGCGTCGGTCAACTGCGCCAGCTCAACTCCGCTGGCCAGCCGCAGGCCGAGCATCACGAGCTCGAGTCGCCGGGCCTCGGCGTCGGGCACCTCGCGCGCCGCCGCCGGCGACTCTGCGCGCGCAAGACGCGCGCTCCAGGCGCGCGGGTGCAGCACGTTCCACCAGCGCACGCCGCCGACGTGGCTGTGCGCACCAGGGCCCACCCCCCACCAGTTGCCGCCACCCCAGTAGCCGAGGTTGTGGCGGCAGTGGGCTCTGGGCTCGCGCGCCCAGCTGCAGGTCTCATACCAGTGCATGCCCGCCCCACCCAGCACGGCCTCGGCGGTCTCGAAGCGATCTACGATCGTCGCCTCGTCCGGCATCACAAGCTCGCCACGCGCCACCTGCGCGGCCAGCCGTGTGCCGGGCTCGACGACCAGCGAATAGGTGCTGATGTGGTCCGGCTCGGCCGAGAGCGCCGCCTCGAGCGAGCGCTGCCAGTCCTCGGCGCGCTCTGTCGGTGCGCCGTAGATGAGGTCAAGGCTGATCTCTTCAAAGCCCGCCGCCCGCGCCTCTGCCGCCGCCTCAACGGCGCGGCCGGGCGTGTGCTTGCGGTCCAGCACTTCGAGCACGGCCGGCACGGCCGACTGCATTCCCAGCGAGATGCGGTTGAAGCCCCGCTCGCGCAGTGCGGACAATTTGGCCGGGTCGACCGACTCGGGATTGGCCTCGGTCGTGATCTCGGCATCGGCGGCCAGACCGAAGTGTCGTTCGATCGCCGCGATCGCGCCGCCGAGCTGCTCGGCCGCCAGCAGCGTCGGGGTGCCCCCGCCCACGAAGACCGTGTCGACCGGGCCGGCGCCCGCGCCCAGCACCTCGGCCGCCAGCGCCAGTTCGCGCTCGACGTCGCCGAGGAAGTCGCCCTGCTGCGCACCGTCTTCGCCGGGCACGTAGGTGTTGAAGTCGCAGTAGCCGCAACGCGAGGAGCACCAGGGCACGTGCAGGTAGATGCCGAAGGGGGCACCGTCCAGCGCCGCGAGCGCGGTGTCCGGCAACTTCCCGTCGGCCGGCGCGACGTCACCGTCTGGAAGCCGTGCCATCTCTGCCGCAGTCTACGTGTGAGCAGACGCACCCATGGCAGCGGCGCGGCCCGGTATCCAAGATACATGCGCGAACAAGTATCGGGTCGTCCGCTGTCCGCCGCGCCCGGTTCAATTTCCTCAGGTGGCCCTCAAGCAACCCGCCCGCACGGGCCGATAGGTGACAAATGGCAAAGCTGAAGAAGGCATACAACGACCTCGCTGAGGTTCTCGGAAGCCCGCCACCGGCCGAGTTCAACAACCTCTCGGCCGCCGACCTTGCAACCCTCTCGCGACTCGTCGCAGAGTCGGTCGAGCTGCACGAGGCAGCACTGGCGGAGGCCGAGGATGTCGTGGTCAACAACGCCCCGCGGCCGATGCGCGGCACGATCAGAAAGATTCTCGGCGCATGAGCAGCCCCGCCGCACCCGAAAGCCGTGCCGAGGTCCTGCGCATCGCCAATCTCATCGGCGTCGGCGAAGCGGACATCGAGTTCCTGGACCAGCTCTCGGCCGAGGCCCTCTACGAGTTCCGCCAGCAGTTGATCGGAGTCTACTTCGAGGAGAATCCGCGACTGCGCTCGTTCGCCAAGGTCGCAAACATCCTCCCCAGCGCCCTGATCGCCAAGATCACCGTCGACGCCATCGGGCCGACGATCGCCGCGCGCGTGGTCGGCGAGGTCGACCCCAAGACGGCCATCAGCGTGCTCAAGCGCGTGCCCGTCGACTTCATCGTCGACACGGCGATCCAGGCCGACCCGCGCCGCATCATCCCGCTCTTCGAACTCTCGCCGACAGAGATCTCAAAGGCTGTGGCCGACGAACTCCTGCGGCGCAAGGAGTACGTGGCGATCGGGCTGATGATCGGCTTCGTCGAGGACGAAGTGATGGACTACGCCCTGCAGAACGCCAGCGACATGGACATCCTGCTCAGCTCCTTCATGGTCGAGGACAAAGAACGCCTCAGTGACGGCGTCGAGATGCTCGGCGACGAGCGCCTGGCCTCGCTGATCAAGGTCGCCTCAGAAGAAGACATGTGGCTCGAGGCGCTCGACCTGCTCAGCCACCTCAACACCGACGAGTTCCGCCGCGTCGCCAGCAACGCGATGGCGCTGAGCCCCAAGAAGATCGGTGAGTTCCTCGAGTTCGTGCACGAGCACGAACTCTGGTACGTCGGCATCCCGACGCTCTGCCTCGCCGAGAAGCCCGCAAACGGCGTGAAGGCCGTGCTCGCGGCGCCCGACAAGATCAAGCAGGCGATCACGGCAGAGCTTGCCGCCAGCGACTACTCCGACGAAGTCGAGGAGCTCCTGACGCGCACCGACGAGCCCGGGATCATCGCACTGCTGGACGCCTGAGCGCAGCTCTGGCGGCCGCAACCTGAATCGGGCAGGTGACGCGTCCCAGCGCGCCTCCTGCCTACGATGCTGGTGCGCCCCGGCTCGGGCGGCAAATTCGACCCGCGAGAAGGAGAGGGGCCCTCGGCGCTGTGGATCCGACCCAGAAAGACCCGCCGCAGCGCCCTGCAACGCTGATCGAAGAGCTGCTGGCGCAGCACGGCGAACTCGGTGAGAATCTGCTGCGCGTCGACTGGTCGGCAACGCAGATGGGCCCGCCCGAGACCTGGCCACCCAGCCTCGTGACGGCCGTCTCGACGATGCTCGACTCGCGCTTTCCGATCTGGATGGCGTGGGGCGAGGAGCTGACCTTCCTCTGCAACGACGCCTACCGCAGGAGCACGCTCGGCAGCAAGTATCCCGAGGCCCTGGGGCGCCCGGCGCGCGAGGTCTGGGGTGAGGTGTGGGAGTTCGCCGGGCCGCGCATCGCCTCGGTGATGCAGACAGGCCAGGCGACCTGGGACGAAAACCTCGAGCTGCACCTGCAGCGCCACGGCTACCGCGAGGAGACCTACCACACCTTCTCCTACTCACCGCTGCGCGACGACAGCGGCGCCGTCAGCGGCGTCTTCGCCATCGTCACCGAGGAGACCGAGCGCGTCGTCAGCCGTCGGCAGCTCGAGGCGCTGCGCCAGCTGGCGGCGAGCGTCACCTCGCCGCGCAGCGAGGCTGAGCTGTTCGCCGCCGCCGAGCAGAGCCTCAAGTTCAACCAGCGTTCGATGCCGTGGGCGGCCGTCTACCGCTTCAGCCACACCGGC
>JBIQMF010000032.1:0-11519 GCA_044463545.1 Solirubrobacterales bacterium | reverse complement strand
CTCCTCTTCGATGCCGACGGTGAAGTCGGTCGACTGCTCAAACAGCTCGCGGGCTCTGACCATGTCGAGCGACATGCGGAAGATTCCTCAGGCGAGGTAGAAGTAGAGCGCGTACAGCAGGTCGACGGCAGGACTTGACGTGTGCACGGTGACCTCCTGCGGGACCTCGAGCAGGCGGTCGGTGTAGTTGAAGATGATCGTCACGCCGGCGGCCACGAGTTCGTCGGCAACTGCCTGAGCAGCGCTGGCGGGTACGGCCACGACGCCGACGACGATGTCCTCGTCGATCACCGTCTGACGCAGCTCATCGGCCGACTGCACGACGACGTTGCCACACATTGAGCCGACCTTCTGCTGGTCGTTGTCGAAAACCGCCTTGATCTCAAAGCCGTGGTCGGCGAAGACCTCAGAGCTCGCGATCGCCTGGCCGAGGTGGCCGGCGCCGAAGAGCGCGATGTTGTACTTGGCCGCGGTGTGCAGGATCGAACGGATCTGCTCGATCAGGAAGTCGACGTTGTAACCGACGCCGCGCTTGCCGAACTTGCCGAAGCCCGAGAGGTCGCGCCGGATCTGGGTCGGGTTGACGTGTGTGAAGCGGGCAAGCTCCTGCGAGGAGATCTTGTCCTTCTCCATCTTCTTGGCCTGGGTCAGAACCTGCAGATAACGCGAGAGTCGCGCCGCCACGCCGAGCGAGAGACGCTCGCCGCCGAGTCCAGCTGCGATCGGGTTGGTCTGCTTGGGGGAGGCCATCGATTCGGGGTCACCCTAGTAACTGTCAGGAAAGGGCGCCCAGAAGCGCATCGGCAAAGGGTCTGCGGCGGTACTGCCCGAGTTCTGCCAACTGCGTCCCGTTGACGACGATCACGGGAATCTTCTCGAGATAGCGCCGGTGCAGCTCGTCGTCGTGCTCGATGTTCACGATCTCCACGCGCACGCCGTCGCTGAGTTCGTGCGGCAGCTCCCCCAGCAGCTGCGCGACGCGTTCTTCGGCATCGTCACAGAGGTGGCAGCCGGGCCGACCGTAGATCGTGATCGTGGCTGGCCCGGTCGTCATGCTGCCGCCCTGCCGCCCGACGGATAGGCGTCGAGCGCGGCGAAGTCCGTGAGCGCCTCTGCGCCTGTGGCCAGCGCCGCCGCCGCGATCATCGCGGCGTTGTCGGTGCAGAGCTGGCGCGGCGGAACCTTCACGACCGACGCGACCTGCGCGATCTCTCGGCGCAGCTCTGAATTTGCCGCGACCCCGCCGCCGATCGCCACGCGGTCGATGCCGCTGAGGCGGATTGCGTCTTTGACCCGCTGCACCAGCATCTCGACGACGGCGGCCTGGTAGCTGGCGGCGAAGTCGGCACGCGCCGCCTCAAACTCTTCTGGCGCGAGGTCGCGCAGCTTGTAGAGCAGCGAAGTCTTGATGCCCGAGAAGCTGAAGTCGAGCTCTCCGATGTAGCTGCGCGGAAAGTCGTGGGCAGCCGGATCACCGCTCCGCGCCAGCTCGTCGAGCGCCGCGCCGCCGGGATAGCCGAGGCCCAGCAGGCGCGCACCTTTGTCGAAGGCCTCCCCGGCCGCATCGTCGGTCGTCGCGCCCAGCACCTCGTGGCGCTGCCGCGAATCGACGCGCGCGATGAAGGTGTGCCCGCCGCTGGCGACGAGACAGAGGAACGGCGGCTCCAGTGGCTCGGGCTGCAGAAAGTTGGCGCAGATGTGCCCCTGCAGGTGGTCGACCGGGATCAAGGGTTTGCCGCAGGCGGCGGCCAACGCCTTGGCGTAGGAGAAGCCGACGAGCAGGGCACCGATGAGACCGGGTCCACGCGTGACGGCGACGGCGTCGATCTCGGACAGGCTCGTGCCGGCCTCGGCCAGCGCACCCAGCACGACGTCGTCGAGCAGTTCGAGATGGCGGCGCGAGGCGATCTCCGGCACAACCCCGCCGAAACTGTCGTGGTCCATCTGCGAAGCGATGAGGTTCGAGCGGATCTGGCCGTCCGCCGTCACGACGGCGGCGCAGGTGTCGTCGCACGAGGTCTCGATCGCGAGCAACATCAGCGGTGGCCCTTCCACTCGGTCGGATTGGCTGCGTTGGGCGGGACGAACTGCGGGTCGGTGCTGCGCCACATGATCAGGGCATCCTCGCGGTTGTCGACGTAGTAGCCGGGCCGCGTGCCGGCCGAGCGAAAACCACAGCCCTCGTACATCGCGATGGCGCCTGCGTTCGAGACCCGCACCTCGAGCGTGTAGTGGGTGCGCTCACTGTCGGCGCGCTCAAAGAGCTCCTGCATCATCGTCGTGGCGATCCCGCGGCGCCTGCTGGAGGGCTCGACAGAGACGTTCATGACGTGCCAGACCTGCGCATAGCGCGCCGCGATCAGATACCCCACGAGCGCCTCGCCGCAGACGGCGGCCAGGCAGATGCTGTCGGGCTTCGAGAGTTCGAACATGAACATCGCGCGCGACCACGGCGTGGGAAACGAGTGCTGCTCGATCTCGAGCGCACTGGTGATGTCGCCGGGCTCGAAGCGGCGCAGCGTCACCGGGTTGTCGGCGGCGGCGCTCACGCTTCCCCCTGCACGAGCCAGCGCTCGCGCGAGCTGACCTTGGCGTCGGGCGCGCGGATGTAGTTGGGGACCACCTGATCCACCGGCACGGCCGCGAGACCTTCGGCGTGACGCAGGAGTTCGGCCGCCGAGACGACGTGCGCAGGATCGTCCTCGGCGGCGACCTCAACGCCGGCCGCTTCAAGCTCGGCGCGCAACTTCAACGCTCCATCGCCCACGGCCACCAACCCTGCGCGCGCCGCCGCGGGTACGGCTTCGTCGGGCTCTGCCAACAGATCGCGCCCGTCGACGCGAAAGTAGATCTCGCCACGGCGCGCATCCAACAACGGCGTGAAGCGACCTGCCGCCAGCGCAGCCAGCGAGCTGACCGGGGTCAACCCGATCTCGTTGGCGGTGGCGATGGCGCGCGCGCTGGCCAGCCCGATGCGCAGCCCGGTGAAGGCGCCGGGGCCGACACCGACCGCGAGCTGCTCGACCGAGCTGAGCTCGACTCCGGCGCGCTCGGTCAGCGCAAGTACAGCCGGCAGCAGCTCGGTGGTCTGCGCCGGTGGCTCGGTCAGCCGCGCAGGCGCGGGGCGCCACTCGAAGAGCTCGCCGTCGGCGCGCAGCAGCGCGACCGAGCAGGCCGCCGTGGCAGTGTCGAAGGCCAGGCGCGTCACGCGGCAGCCTCGGACTCGATCCAGCGCACGTTGATCCTGCGCCGGTCGGCCCCGGCGTGCTCGAGCTGCACGACGGCACGCAGCGCCCGCTCGCCGGCCAGTTCATCGTGCGGCCACTCCACGAAGCCGATCCGCCCGGGGGTCAGAAAGTCGTCGAGCACCGCCTCGTCGGCGACATCGATCTCGGCCAGGCGGTAGAGGTCGAGGTGGGCGATCTCGCATCGTCCGCCGCTGTAGACGTTGCCGATCGCGAAGGTCGGGCTGGTGACCGGCCCGTCGTAGCCCAGCGCGGCCGCCGCGCCGCGCACGAAGACGCTCTTACCGCTGCCCAGCTCGCCCGCCAGCACAACGACATCACCGGCCACGAGCCGTCCGGCCAGGGTCGCCGCGACGGCCATCGTCGCCTCAGGCGAGTCGGTGGTGTGGGTCTCTTCTGCCACTGCACGCATCACTTGCGAATGTACCCGCCCGGCCGCGATCAGCATTTTTGTGCTTGTGCCTCCGCCGCACCGGCGGTACAATTGATGCACAGCCGTCACCACCACGGGACGGACTGACAAGCAGTACACGGCCCGCCGCGGGCCCGACAGCGGCAACTGAGTTTCGTCCGGTATCGAGAGAACTGGAACGAAGATGATCAACACAGACACCAGCGCCCAGCCCATCGTGGCTGCCACCTTCCGAGGCCTGCCGTGCGCACGCTGACGACACTCGACGACCTGCGCCTTGAGCTCGACACCGCACGGCTGTCGGGTCGCAGCATCGGTCTCGTGCCGACGATGGGCGCGCTGCACGAAGGCCACCTCTCGCTGATCGACCGCAGCACGCGCGAGAACGGCTTCACGGTCGTGACGATCTTCGTCAACCCCACGCAGTTCCGCCCCGGCGAGGACCTCGACGCCTATCCGAGGCAACTCGAGATCGACGTCGCGCTGGCCGCCGAGCGTGGCGCAGACGTCGTCTTTGCCCCGCCGGTCGAAGAGGTCTACCCCGCCGGCCACGCAACCAGCGTCGCGACACTGGGGATCACCGAAACGCTCTGCGGCGCACCCGAGCGCCGCGGCCACGAACACTTCGACGGCGTCACGACGATCGTCGCCAAGCTCTTCAACATGACGCAGGCCGATCGCGCCTATTTCGGCCAGAAGGACGCCCAGCAGGTCGCCGTGATCCGTCGCATGGCGCGCGACCTCAACTTCCGCACCGAGATCGTCGCCTGTCCGACCGTGCGCGAGGCAGACGGGCTGGCCCTCTCTTCGCGCAACGCCTACCTCAGCGCCGCCGAGCGGCCTCGGGCCCTCTCGCTGTCACGCGCGCTGCGGGCCGCCGCCGCGGCCGTCGCGGCCGGCCAGCGCGACGCATCTGCGATCCAGCGCGCCGCCCGCGAACTGCTCGCCGAGACCGACGAAGTCGAGTACTTCGAGCTCGTCGACCCGGTCAGCCTGGACCCCGTCGAGCGGATCGACGGCCCCGTACTGGCCGCAGTCTGCGCCCGCGTCGGCGCTACACGCCTCATCGACAACATGCTTCTCACCCCCCAATCAGAAACCGTTCACCCCATCAACCAGGAGCCCGCGCCGGCGCTCACGCGCTCGGCCGGAGCACAGGAGAATCCCTGACATGCAGAGGAAGATGCTCAAGAGCAAGATCCACCGCGCGACGATCACAGACTGTGACCTGCACTATGTCGGCTCGATCACGATCGACGCAGACCTGCTCGAGAAGTCCGACATTCTCGAGAACGAACTCGTCCACGTACTCGACATCGACAACGGCCAGCGTTTCGAGACCTACACGATCGCCGGCGAGCGTGGCAGCGGGATGATGCAGGTGAACGGCGCGGCCGCGCGCCTCGTCGCCAAGGGCGACAAGGTGATCGTCGTCAGCTACGCCGAGTACGACGAAGCCGAGCTCGAGAGCTACTCCCCCATCGTCGTCCATGTGGACGATGACAACAACGAAATTTCCGTCGACAACGAAGTGGCCAAGCTGCTGGGCAGCTCGGTCGTGAAGGACCCGCGCCAGCGTCAGGCGTCCTGAGCGGGCCACCCCACCCCACCCGTCCCCGGAGGATCAGGAGCACAACATGAGCACCTACCCGACACAGAGCAGCCCGACGAGCAACAAGCCGGTCGGCGAGAAGTCCGCCCCGATGTCGATCACGCGCCTGCGCGAGAAAAAGGCGCTGGGCGAGCCGATCGTGATGATCACCGCCTACGACTACCCCTCGGCGACGATCGTCGACGAGGCGGGTGTGGACCTCGTGCTCGTCGGCGACTCGGCCGCCATGGTGGTGCTCGGCTACCCCAACACGACACCGGTCTCGATGGACGAGATGGTGATGCTCTCCGCGGCCGTACGCCGCGGACTGACGACCCCGCTGCTGGTCGGCGACATGCCCTTCGGCTCGTACGAGGGCAGCGACGAGTTGGCCGTCGCCAACGCCCAGCGCTTCGTCAAGGAGGCCGGCTGCGACGTCGTCAAGCTCGAGCGCGGCGGCAGCAGCGTTGACCGCGCACGCGCCATCGTGCAGGCCGGGATTCCGGTGATGGGCCACGTCGGACTGACCCCGCAGAGCGCCGTCCAGCTGGGCGGCTTCCGCGCCCAGGGGCGCAACGCCGAGCAGGCAGAACAGGTGATCAAGGACGCGCTGGCACTGCAGGAGGCCGGCTGCTTCGCCATCGTGCTCGAGGCCGTGCCCTCGGAGTTGACCGAGACGCTGATGCCGCTGCTTGAGATTCCGGCGATCGGCATCGGTGCCGGGCCCGCAGCCGACGGCCAGGTGCTCGTCTACCACGACCTGCTCGGGATCTGGGACGGCCGTCCGGCCAAGTTCGTGCGTCAGTACGCCCAGGTCCGCGGCGAAATGCTGCGCGGCGTCAACGAGTACACCGCTGACGTGCGCACGCGCAGGTACCCCGGGATCGAACACGGTTACTCGATGTCGCCCGACGAGGCCGAGGATCTGCGGGTCCGCGCTGCCGAAATCGCTGGCCACCGCCAGCGGCGCCCCGTCGGCTGAGACTGCTGCTCGGCCGCCGACGTTAGATATATTCCGATCGCTGCCGCCGAACCGGTCGCCTGTGCTCTGCCCACCGTGCTCAGGCTCTGTGCTGGATGGCCCCGTCCAGCAGTGCAGCTTCGTCAAAAGCGAAAGGAATTCCAATTCAGATGAGCGCCGAGACCCGAATTGTGGTCATCGATGACCTTGCAGTACTCCGCGACGGTCTGCAAAATGTTCTCGAGCAGTACGACATTCACGTTGTCGGAACGAGCACGCCCGGCAACGGAGCCGTCGAGCTGGTCAAGCGTGAGCGTCCCGACGCCGTCCTCGTCGACCTCTGCCCCGTCGAGGCCGACCCGATCGAGCTGATCCGCGAACTGGCCCGTGGGCGCCAGAACGTGATCGCCTGGGCGCCGACGGCCTACGAGCGGCTGATCGTCCGTGCCGTCACCGCCGGCGCGCGCGGTGTCGCCGTCAAGAACGACGACACCGACGCCTTCGTCGACGGCCTGAAGACGGTCGCCGACGGTCGCCGCTGGCTCCCTCACGACCTCGACGACGCGCAGCTCGACGCCATGCTGGGCGGCACCCACCCGCAGCTCTCGCGCCGCGAGCGCGAGATTCTTGAACTGCTGGCCAACGGTCTTTCGACCGACGACGTGGCAGAGCACCTGACGCTCTCGGCGCACACGGTCCGCACGCACGTGAAGAACGCCATGCGCAAGCTCGGAGCTTCGACGCGCGCCCACGCTATCGCCATCGCCATGCGCGAGCTGGCGATCCGCTGAATCCGCCGCAGGCGGGCGCAGCGTGCGGCTGGACAGATCGCAGTTTCAGCCGGTGCGACGCCGCCTGTCGAAGTACAGTCCCCCGCATTCAGGCAATGTGCCCTGAATCAAGAAGCCTCACTTCCGTGAAAGAAGAGCCCCAAATGAAGAAACGTCTCCTGCCCGCACTGCTGATGGGCCTCTGTGCGCTCGTGCTGGCCCCCGCGGTGGCCGGCGCCTACAACTATTCCTACATCCCCGACGACCAGCACGCCCACGTCTACGGACTCAGCCCAGACCTCACGACCCTCGTCGAGGTCGTGCGCGGTGGTGTTGCCATTGACAGCGATTCCTTCAGCGACGGCAACGACTCATTGCACCTTGAATTGTCGCCGCAGCCCGGCGACACGCTGAAGATCTACCAGCCGTACACGGCAGACCCCTCGACCGCGACTCCGGTCGCCAGTTGGGTGCTGCAGAACCTCACCATCACCGCGGCGTCCGGCTCGCCGGTGATCAGCGGTCAGGCCCCCGACGGCTGGACGGTCGTCTCCAGCACGCACAAGGCTTGCTACGGAGTACCCCAGGTCTTCAGCACGACGGCGGCCGGCGGCAGCTACAGCTTCAACGCTGCGCTACCGCTGGGCCCGCGTGACTGGGCAGCAGTCGTGGCTCGTTCGGCCGACGGCAACATCCTCGGCTCGTACGAAGACTCGTTCGACGTCAGCTACTCCGAGACGACCGTCGGGGTCCCCGGCGATGCGTTGTGCATCCGCGTCGGCTCGGCGGACTACCCGTCGCCGTCGAGCCACCCGTACTACATCTCGGCCGGTGAGCTCGACTGGGACGCATTCGGTACGGCTCGCACCGTCCTGCGTCGTGGCGGAGCAATCGTCGCTGACGTCAACAGCTCGGATCTATCACTGACTGCGGCGCAGCGCCCGCTGCCCGGCGACACGGTCGAGGTCTACAGGCCAGAGGGGGCAGCAACACCGAGCCTGACGTGGACGATCCCGGCCGCCAGTGGTCGCTACGACAGCAGCAACGATCTCGTCGCTATCGACGCTCCGGCGCTCCTTGAGCTCTATGTCTTTGCCTGCAACCCGCTGGCATGCGACGACGTCAACGCCGAGCGCTTCGGCGTCGACCTGCCGGCAGGCCGGACGTTCCTGAGCTTTGCCCAGTCACAGGCCTGGAGTCGCCCCATCAGCCTGGTCGGAGCGCACGTCAGCGCCACGGTCTACGTTCCCGGCGGCAGCTACGAATTCAGCCTCACCCCGGGTGACCTCACGAACCCGGTCGGCAAGCTCTCGCTGGGCAAGTCGCTGAAGGCCAAGGGCCTCGGCAAGAAGTCGCTGAAGGTCAAGTTCACGAGCAGCGAGGCCGGCAGTTCGGTCGCCAAGCTGACGATCCCGGGCAAGTCGAAGAAGAGCAAGCCCGTGACGCTGGCAAGCAGCAAGTCTGCAGCCGTCAAGGCCGGCAGCAACTCGCTGACCCTGAAGTTCTCAAAGTCCGGCAAGAAGGCGGCCGCAAAGCTGGCCCCCAAGAAGCCGAAGAAGTCAAAGAAGTCGAAGAAGAAGGCCAAGAAGACGACGGCCACGCTGACCATGACGCTGACCGACAGCTCAGGCAACGCGACGACCATCGTCAAGACGACGACGATCAAGTAGCGCCCCGCCAGCACCGCCCAGGTGGTACAAAGACCGGTCCGCGCTTTGCGGGCCGGTCTTTTTTTTGCGCGACTCCCGTCCTCACCACACCCTGCGCAAGCTGCCTGGATAACAGCCGCGTCGCAGCTCAGCGGATCTTGCGGATCACGCGCGCCGGGGCACCGGCCGCAATCGTGTCCGGCGGAATGTCCCTGGTGACGACGCTGCCGGCGCCGATCACGCAGCGGTCGCCGATCGAAACGCCACTGGTCACGACGCAGTTGACCCCCAGCCATACGTTCTGCCCGATGTGGGTCGGACCCTTGCTGGTGAAGCCCTGCAGCGCGACGGGCGTGTCCGGGTCGTCGAAGCGGTGTGCGGCGTCGCCGATGAACGACCCGTTGCCGACCATCGTCCAGTCCCCGACGGTGATCTCATTCTGGGCCGCCATCATCACGCCCAGGTTGATGAAGCAGTTTGCGCCGATCGCGATGCGCCCGCGGTCGAGGTCGAGCGTCAGCCAGCAGTGCTGCTGAAAGATCGTGTTCTCGCCGATTTCGATCCGGCCCTTCTGCAAGCCCTCAAGCCACTCGCCGTGCAGCGGAAAGCTGGCGTAGGCGCGCCGCGCAGCAAGCTCGCGTTTGATGGCGTCGCGGTGGGCTGGCTCGGCGTTGCGCTCGTGCCACGCTTCACGCTGCGCCCAGAGCTGCAGATCTGCCTCGGAGGGCCGAGCAGCCTCGCCGCTCATCGTCGCCGTGCCCGGTCTCGGCGCAGCCGACGGCCGCCGCGCGCGCCGAACGCCGCGGAGTGGCTTTTCGGGCGGTCGGATCGGCACGCGGACATGCGACCAATCTAGCGCCGCGGCTGGCGTCAACACATATCCTCTGAGCGACCGGAGCATCGGGAGCGCCGGCAACCTGAAACCGAAGGGATCTCAACTTTGAACTCTGCACTGAACCTCCGCAAGTCGGTCGTGCTGGCGCTCGTCGCGTTGGCACTGGTGATCGTCGGCTGCGGCTCGGACGACAAGTCCGCGGACGAGACCACGACCGCGCAGCCGACCGCCGCGACGTCCGAGCAGGCGCCGGGCGAGGCGCCCGAAACGAAATCCAAGAAGTCATCGGGCAACGACGAGGACGAGATCCGTCGCGTCGCCGCGCTGGCGATCGGCTCGCTGGCCGGCGACAACCCCGAGGCCGGCTGCAAGGTTGTGAGTGAGGCCTCGATCAAACGGGTGATCGAGCAGGCCAAGTCAGCGGGCAGCGACGCCAAGACCTGCGAGGAGGCGCTCACGTGGATGTCCGAGACCGCCCGAAAGAGCAATCCGCGCGGCCTCAGCGACACGGTGAAGCAGTTCAAGGCCAGCCTCCCGTCGGCCAAGATCACGATCGACGGCGATACGGCGAGGATCGAGTTCAAGGCTGCTGACAGCGCCAACGGTGGCGCTTCGGCTTCGCTCAACCTGATCCGGGTCGACGGCCAGTGGAAGGTCAACACCTGACGCGCAAGGCGTTGACGCCCGGGTAAGGGCTGCCTTCAGGCCAGACTCATGCTCACGCCTTGGCCGCGACGCGCTTGCGCGAGCGTGGCGGCTGCTCGGCCTCGACGATCTCGCTGAGGAAGCGGCCCGTGTAGCTCGCGGGTTCTGCTGCGACCTTCTCGGGCGTCCCTGAAACGAGCAGCTGCCCGCCGCCCTCGCCGCCCTCAGGCCCCATGTCGATGAGGAAGTCGGCCGTCTTGATGACGTCGAGGTTGTGCTCGATCACCACCACCGAGTTGCCGACATCGACGAGCCTCTGCAGGACGTCGAGCAGACGCTCGATGTCGGCGAAGTGCAGCCCGGTCGTCGGCTCATCGAGGATGTAGAGCGTGTTGCCGGTGGCCACGCGAGCCAGCTCGTTGGCCAACTTGACGCGCTGCGCCTCCCCGCCGGAGAGTGTCGTCGCCGGCTGGCCCAACTGGACGTAGCCGAGGCCGACATCGTTGAGCGTCTTGAGCCGACGCGCGATCTTCGGCACCGGCTCGAAGAACTCCCAGGCCTCCTCGATCGTCAGCTCGAGCACGTCGGCGATGTTGAGGCCCTTGTAGCGGACCTCCAGCGTCTCGCGGTTGTAGCGCTTGCCGTGACACTGCTCGCAAGGCACGTAGACGTCGGGCAAGAAGTGCATCTCTATCTTGATCTGCCCTTCGCCGCTGCAGACCTCGCAGCGACCACCCTTGACGTTGAAGGAGAAGCGTCCGGGCTTGTAGCCGCGGGCACGCGCCTCCTGAGTCTTCGAAAACAGCTCGCGGACCTGGTCGAAAAGTCCGGTGTAGGTGGCCGGATTGCTGCGCGGCGTGCGGCCGATCGGTGACTGGTTGATGTCGATCACCTTGTCGACCTGGACGAGACCGAGGATCGCCTTGTGCCGGCCGGGGCGCTGGCGCCTGCCGTGCTTCATGGCGCTGCCGGCGGCCTTGCTCAACGTGTCGTTGACGAGCGTGCTCTTGCCGCTACCGGAGACGCCGGTGACGCAGCAGAGGACGCCCAGCGGGAACTTCACGTTGACGTTCTTGAGGTTGTTCTCGGAAGCGCCCTTGATCTCGATCCAGCCCTGGGGCTTGCGCCTTGAGAACGGCACCGGGATGCCGCGCCTGCCCGAGAGGAACTGGCCCGTCAGGGACTCGGTCACCCTGCCGATCTCTTCAGCCGTGCCCTGCGCGACGATCTCGCCGCCGTGCACGCCCGCGCCGGGGCCGATGTCGACGATCTGGTCGGCCGCCAACATCGTGCCTTCGTCGTGCTCGACGACGATCACGGTGTTGCCGAGGTTGCGCAGCCGTTCGAGGGTTGCGATGAGGCGCTCGTTGTCGCGCTGGTGCAGGCCGATCGAGGGCTCGTCGAGGATGTA
>JBIQMF010000031.1:0-11554 GCA_044463545.1 Solirubrobacterales bacterium | reverse complement strand
GGGTGGCTTGGAGCTTTGGGTGATTCGCGGGGCGCCGGCGGGCGCTCGCTTTGCTCGCTTCGCCTGAATTGAGGGGGTGGCTTGGGGCTTTGGGTAGTTCGCGGGGCGTCGGCGGTTGCTCGCTTTGCTCGCTTCGCCTGATTTGAGGGGTTGCTGCGGCTTTGGTGGCGTTAGGATCGGCGCATGACTCCCGCTCCTTTCACGCTTGAGCCGATTGATGAGAGCTTCTTCAGCTCTGCGCCTGTGGTGCTCAGCGAAACCTTTGCCGTTGACCGGCCGGCTTCGGCGGTCTGGGATGACCTTGTTGCCGATCACCCCTTGTCGTGGTGTCGCATCCTCGGCTCGGGTATCAGCTGGAAGTCGCCGCGTCCCTTCGGGGTCGGCACCAAGCGCACCGCAAAGGCCTTGAAGGGGCTGAGCACGCTCAACGAGCACTTCTTCATCTGGGAGGAGGGCTCGCGGCAGGCCTTCTATGCCGAGAGCGCAGCTGCGCCGATGTTCAAGCGCTTCGGCGAGGACTACCGCGTCGAGCCCGCAGGAGAGAACGCCTGCACCTTCACGTGGACCGTGGCCTACGAGCCCACGCTCCTGGGCAAGGGCCCCCTCAACCGCGCCATCATGCGCACGCTCTTCAGCGACACGCGCCGGCACTACAACGCCGGCTGAACCGGCTCACTTCACGGCGTGCGGCGACGCAGCGTCGCTGCACCGCCGGCGAGTGCCAGCACGGTCACGCCGCCGACCACCGCGAGGTCGATCCACGCGTCGCTGGTCATCGCGCCGTGACGCGCGACCTCGGCCAGCGCGCCGTATGCATAGGTCAGCGGCATCACGTCGCTCAGGTACTGCAGCCACTGGGCCATCGCGTCGCGCTCGACGAACAGCCCGCAGAGCAGGATCTGCGGCATGATCACGGCCGGCATGAACTGTGCGGCCTGAAACTCGGTGCTTGCGAAGGCGCTGACGAGCAGCCCCAGCGCCATGCCGCACACGGCGTTGGCCACCGCCAGCAGTATCACGATCCCGGCCGGCGCCTCGGTGTCGAGTCCGATCAGGCCGTAGGCGACGGCCGACACAACGATCGCCTGCAGCGCTGCCACGAGCGCGAAGGCGATCCCGTACCCGCCGAGCAGGTCGAGCTTGTGCAGCGGTGTCGACATCAGCCGCTCGAGCGTCCCCGAGGTGCGCTCGCGCAGCATCGTGATCGACGTGATCAGGAACATGATGCTGAACGGGAAGAGCCCGAGCAGCGGCACTGCGATCTGGTCGAACGTGTGAGAACTGCCGCCGAAGACTTCGCTGAGGAGCCAGATTAGCGCGCACGGGATCACGACGATCATCGCGACCGTGCGCGGGTCGCGGCGTAGCTGCCGCGCCACGCGCAGAGCCGTTGCGAGGGTGATGCGCGGACTCACAGCGCCCGACCTTCCGCGCTGCGGATGAGCCTCAGAAACGCAGTCTCCATCTCGCTCGCGCCGGTCTGGTCGAGCAGCTCCTGCGGCGTCGGCCAGCCGATGATGCGCCCTTCGCGCATCAACATCAAACGGTCGCAGCGCGCCGCCTCGTCCATCACGTGGCTCGAGACGAGCAGCGTCGATCCGGCCGCGGCGAGTCCGTGGAAGAGCTGCCAGAGCGACTCGCGCAGCACCGGGTCAAGCCCGACGGTCGGCTCATCGAGGATCAGCACCTCGGGCTTGTTCAGCAGCGCCGCCGCCAGCGAGACGCGTGAGCGCTGTCCGCCCGAAAGCCGTCCGACGATGCGCTTTGCGAACGGCTCGAGGTCGACCTCTTCGATCACCTCCGTCGTGCGCTCGGGCGGGGTTCCGAGCACGTTGGCAAAGTAGGTCAGGTTTTCTTCGACCGTGAGATCGGTGTAGACCGAGGCCGCCTGCGTGACATAGCCCACCCGCGAGCGCAGCGCGGACGAGCCGGCCGGCTGGCCGAGCACGCGAACCTCGCCTGCCGCGATCTTCTGGACACCGACGACGGCGCGCATCAACGTTGATTTGCCGCAGCCGGATGGTCCCATCAGGCCGATCACACTGCCGCGTCCGATCGCTCCAGACACTTCGCCCAGCACGCGCGTGCCGCCCCGGTCCACGCGCAGGGCGTCGAATTCGATCACCGTGTCCACCACGCCATCCAAGCAGAATTCGCGGATGCTGGGGCGCCACCGAATAAGCTCTCTCGCAGACCGGGGAGTGGCGCAGTCTGGTAGCGCACTCGGCTGGGGGCCGAGCGGTCGCAGGTTCAAATCCTGTCTCCCCGATAGACCGGCGAACCGATCGACGGCAAGCCGCCACCAGCGATGCGTGCAATCCGAACAAGTCTCAGCCCGAAGGGCCCTGGCGGGGTTGCGCTCGAAGAGATCGCAGCGCCTGAGTCCTCCGAGCACATGCTGACGATCGACGTTCGCGCCGCCGGCGTCTCCTTTCCCGACCTGCTGCTGAGCAAAGGCGAGTATCAGGTCAAGCCCGACCCGCCCTTCACGATGGGCTCCGAAGGCGCCGGCCGCGTTGCCCACGCTCCCGAGGGCAGCGGCTTTGCCGTCGGCGACCGCGTCGCCTTCCTCTCGCTGGGCTGCTGGGCCGAGCAGGCCTACGCCGCCCCGCAGATGACCTTTCCACTGCCCGATGAGCTCTCCTATGAGCAGGGGGCGGCCCTCATCATCAACTACCACACCGCGCTCTTCGCGCTGCGCGACCGCGGCGGCCTGGCCGACGGCGAGAACGTGCTGGTGCTGGGCGGCGCGGGCGGCGTCGGCACCGCCTCGATCCAGGTTGCCAGGGCGCTCGGCGCTCGGGTGATCGCCGGAGTCTCCTCAGACGAGAAGGCCGAGGTTGCGCTGGCCGCCGGGGCCGACGACGTCGTCTTCACCGGCGGCGAGACCTGGCACAAGCGCGTGAAGGAGCTGACCGAGGGCCGCGGCGTCGAGCTCGTGCTCGACCCCGTGGGCGGAGTGCAGTTCACCACGCACCTGCGCTCGCTGGCCGAGGGCGGACGCCTGCTCGTGGTCGGCTTCGCCGCCGGCTCAATCCCCGAGGTCAAGCTCAATCGCCTGCTGCTGGCCAACACGTCGATCATCGGAGTTGCCTGGGGCGCCTACGTCGCAACGCGGCCAGAGCTCACACGCGAGATCGGCCAGCGCGTCAATGAACTTGCTGTGGCAGGCAGGATCGACCCGGTGATCAGCTCGGTGCTCGGCCTTGAGGACGCCGAGGTCGCGCTGCGCCAGCTCGATGAGCGCGTGGCAACCGGCAAGCTCGTTCTCGCCGTGAGCAAGGATCTCGACTCATGAAACTACGCAGCAGACCACTGGCCGACGGCGAGCGCGCCCCCGACTTCACGCTGCCCGACCAGGACGGAAACGAGGTCTCGCTCTCCGGGCTCCTGGCCGACGGCCCCGTCGTGGTCTTCTTCTATCCCAAGGCCTTCACGCCGACCTGCACGGCCGAGGCATGTGGCTTTCGCGATGCCTTTGAGGAGTTCTCCGAGGCCGGGGCCCGCATCGTCGGCATCAGCGCCGACAGCGTCGAGACGCAGAAGAAGTTCCACACCAAGCACCAGCTGAGCTTTCCGGTTCTGAGTGATCCGGCCGCGGAGGTCTACGCCGCATACGGTCTGCGCTCCTCGGCCCGGGCGATGCTGATGAACGACCGCGTCACCTTCGTGATCGACCGCGACGGCATCGTCCGCCACCACTCGACCGGCATGCTCGTGGCCGATCCCCACGTGCGCGAATCGCTCGACGTGGTGCTGGCGCTGGGCTGACCCGCTGGCGCCGCCGGCGCACTCGTGGGATACTGGGCAGATGGGCGCCAGCCAGACAGGCCCTCACAGCAGCCGCGAAGTCTTCGTCGCCCGCAGCGCGGGGCCGGCCGGCGGCGTGCACTCGCGCGCATGGCATATGCGGCGCCTGGCGCTGAGCGGCGATCACCTGCTGCCGCTGGTGCTGATCGGCGGCGGCCTCCTAGTTGCCGGTGTCGTCCTCGGCCTGATCGGTGTGGCGCTCGTGGCGCTGCTGGGGCTCGTGGTCGTCGTCTTCGTGCGCATCTGGCGCGGGGCTGGAGCCGCTGCCGAGCGCGACCAGCTCGAGGCCTACGCCGCAAACCGGCAGCTCACCTACAGCGCCTCGATGATGCTCATCGCTTCGACGCCTTTGCTTGCGGCCGGCCAGTCGCGGCGCTGCGAGCACTACATGCACGGTCATCTGCGCGGGGTCGACGGGGTCGACGTGGGGATCGCCCACTTCGTCGTCGAGACGCGCGAGCACAAACACGACCGCAGGCAGCGGCCGATCGCGATCGTGACGCCGCACAACTTCACGCTGGCGATTGTCGAGCTGTCGCGACCGGCGGCGGCCTTCAAGGGTGTGTATCTGGCCCGCCGCGCCGCCGCGCGCGAGCGCGTCGACTGGCTGGCAAACCTCGAGCTCGTGCCGGCCACGCTCGAGCACGCCCCACTGGCCGCCAACTGCGACCTGCTGCTGCGCCCGGGGCAGGACCGCGACTGTCTGCGCGAGCTGCTGCGCGTCGGGCTGCAAGAGACGATCGCGGCGTCAGACCTTGCGGCGGGGTTCGAGTATGAGAACGGCACGCTGGTGGTCTACTCGCCGCGCCGCCTGCGCAGCGGCGCAGAGCTCGACGCCCTCGTCTCGCTGACGGGGCACGTCGCGCGCTCGCTGATGCTCGTGGGCGAGCCGCTGAGCGTGCCGCAGGCCATCAGCTCAAAGGCCCCGCCGACCGGCACGGCCGCCTTCCCGCCGCCACCGCCGGCACGCAACCCCGAACTCGAACCACTGCTGCGCGCAGCCCCGGACCCAACGCAACCCGCTCAGCCCTACGCAGCCGACGCGCCACCTACGCGCGCTGCAGGCACCCGGCGCCGCGCCTCGATGCCGCCGCCTGCGAGTTGACGGGGGCTGCCGAAAAGCGACAAGCCCTGGTCGCTGGATGACCGCATACGGCGATCGCCCAACTGCCCCGAATCATTCGTGCAGCACGAGATTCGTGCTGGAAGCAACAAACAGTGCGGATGAGAGGACTCGAACCTCCACGGGGTTGCCCCCACGGCGACCTGAACGCCGCGCGTCTACCAATTCCGCCACATCCGCGTGTGATCAGACGCGGTGATGTTAGATGGTCTGCGGGGCCATCGCGCGCCGGGAGCGGCAGGTTCTGCCGCGCCCTGGGCCGCGCTCAGCTGATTGTGAGGATGAGGATGCCGAGGTCGTCGCCGAAGAGCTTTGTCTGGAAGGGGAGGGGGCCGTCAAAATCGCCGCGACGGACGACCAGAGGTTCGCGGGCTTCGAGCCGCCTGCCGAGGCGTACAACTTCTGCGCCCCCTGCGGCCAGCACATTCTTGACCCACTGCGAATCCGATCCGTAGAGCAGGTTGACGTAGAGCGTCCCGCCGCGTTTGAAGGCCATCACCGGGGTCTTGAAGCGCCTGCCGCTCTTGCGGCCGACGTGGTGGACCATCATGTAGGGCGGCAGCCAAGGTGCCCAGATGCCCTGCAGCGGGTTCGTCACCTTCTTGTTGAAGGCCGGCAGCCAGGCGGGCATGTACGACTTGGTGTGCGGGGTGGCCACGAGTTACCTCTGCGTCCCTCTGTTCACTTGGACTTCTTCTGCGCGCCGGACCTCGCGCGGCCGCCGGTAGGCGCGCCCGCGGGCGGCGCGACCACGCGCTTGATCACCGTCTTCGCCGTCTCGGCCGCGGCTGCCATGTCGCCATCATCCTGCATCTGGCGCGAGAGCAGTTCACCGATTCCGCCGATCAGCATCACGGCCGCCGCCATGCTGACCGGCTCGACGCCGAGCGCCCGCGACTCGGGGCGTTCAGAGATGCGCACCATCAGCGCGGCGAACATGTCGATGCTCTCGCGCTGCAACGCCGCTCCGCGCTCGCCCAGGGTCGAGACCTCGCGCGAGACCGTCATCGCCACGCCTTTGCCGGCCGAGAGGGCGTCGATGTAGGTGTCGATGGCCTGCTCGATCTGCACGTCCCAGTCGGCCTGGGGGTCCATCGAGCGCTCGATGGCGGCCTGCAGCTGCATGTTCCACTCGCGGATGAGGTCGACGAAGGCCGATTCCTTGTCGGGGAAGCACTCGTAGAAGGTGCGCTTGGAGATCTTGGCGCGGGCGACGATGTCGTTGATCTGCGTCCGGCGCAGGCCCTTCTCGGCCAGCGATTCGGCCAGCGCCGCGGCGATGCGGCGGCGGTTCTCTGTCTTTCTGCTGCGGTCGCTCATCTGCGGCTCTTCATGATTGGCGGCGGGGTTGCCGGTAACACCCGTTACCATATCGGTAATCACGAGTACCACCGCGGCCTGCACGACCACTCTGCACCACGCTGGCCGCGCCCGGAGGAGTTTCCCATGAACCCAGCAACCGAGATCTCCACAAGACTCCCCGCCGGCCCCGGCAGCAACAAGTGGGTCAGCGGCGTGCGCTTCCTGATGAACCGTCAGCGCTACTTCGGTCGTCTGCAGCAGGAGTACGGCGACGTCTTCACGATCAAGCTGCCCGGCGTCGGCAACACGGTCATCGTCACCGATCCAGAGCTGATCAAGACCATCTTCACCGCCTCCAACGAGGATCTGCACGCAGGCAAGAACCCGCTGGGCGCGGTGCTGGGCCCGGGCTCTGTCTTCTCGATGGACGGCCAGCGCCACATCGATGAACGCCGCCTCCTGCTGCCCGCGCTGCACGGCGACCGGCTCTCGACCTACAGCGACCTCATCGAGACCGAGGCGCTCGAGGCCATGAGCCGCTGGCCCGAGGACAAGCCCGTGAAGACGATCAAGACCTTCAACCAGATCACGCTGCGCGTGATCCTGCGCGCCGTCTTCGGCGCCGAGGGCGCAAACCTCGCCCGCCTTGAGCGCGAGATTCCGCCCGGCACGGCGCTGGGTCAGCGCCTCGTGACGCTGCCGCCACTGCGCCGCGACCTCGGCCGCTTCTCTCCCGGCGGGCGCTTCAAGCGCTACCGCGCCATCTACGACGAGATCGTCGGCGGACTCGTCGACGAACGACTGGCCGACCCGCAGCTCGAGCAGCGCACCGACATCCTCTCGATGATGATTCTGGGGATCACGGCCCGCGGCGACGAGGTCAACCGCAGCGAGATCTGTGACGAGTTGCTGACCCTGCTCGTGGCCGGCCACGAGACGACGGCATCCTCGCTGGCCTGGGCGGCCGAGCGGCTTTCGCGGCACCCCGAGGCCGTCGCCGCGCTCGAGGCAGAGATCGAGGCCGGGGGCTCAGAGCTGCGTCAGTCGATGATCAACGAGCTGCAGCGCCACCGCACGATCATCGCCGGCGTCGGGCGCGTAGTGATGCGTCCCTTCCAGCTCGGCGAGCACCTGATCCCGCCGGGCTGGGTGTTGATGCCGGCCTCGGCGATGGTCCACCGCGACGGACGCATCTACGAGCGCGAGGGCGACTTCGTGCCCGACCGCTTCCTGCACGAGAAGCCCGGTACCTACACCTGGATCCCCTTCGGCGGCGGCGTTCGCCGTTGTCCCGGTGCCTCATTCGCGCAGCTCGAGATGGACATCGTGCTCAGGACCATGCTGACGCACTACGAACTTGTCCAGACCGACGCAAAGCCGGAGCGCGAGAGCTTCCGCGGCGTCGCATACGCACCCTCGCGTGGCGGAGTCGCGCGCTTTCGCAGGCGCAGCGTGCCGCTGAAGCAGGGTCGCCCCGAGGGCGCCGAGGCATGTCCGGTGAACCACTCAGAGCATCAGCAGGCCGCGGGCTGCCCGGTCGACCACACCGAGGTGGCGCGAGCCTGAAGGCTCAGCGCACCGGCGTGAAGCGCTCGCGTGCGCTGGCGCGCAGCGCCTCGATGTCTTCGCGCCGGGAGCGCGAGAGCGGCACGATCGACTGCGCGGCGTGCACCAGCGCCACGGTGTCGGGCCGCTTGTGGCGCTGGAGGCCTTCGAGCATGGCGGTGACGACGATGTGTTCGATCTCGGCGCCTGAATAGCCCTCGGTGGCCGCCGCCAGGGCCGCGAGGTCGTACTGCGCCGGGTCCTGCTTGCGGAACGCCAGGTGGATGCGGAAGATCTCGGCGCGTTCGGCAGCGTCCGGCAGGTCGACGAAGAAGATCTCGTCAAAGCGCCCCTTGCGCAGCAGCTCGGGCGGCAGCTTCGAGAGGTCGTTGGCCGTGGCAACCACGAAGACGCCCTCCTGCTTCTCCTGCAGCCAGGTCAGAAACGCCCCGAGGATGCGCTGGCTGAGGCCGCCGTCGGCGTCGGAACCTCCGCCGCCGACGCTTATGGCCTTCTCGATCTCGTCGATCCACAGCACGGCCGGGGCCAGCGACTCGGCGATCGAGATGGCGTGGCGGAAGTTCTTCTCGGACTGACCGACGTACTTGTCATAGAGGCGCCCCATGTCGAGACGCAGCAGCGGCAGCTGCCAGCGCCGCGCGATGGCCTTGGCCGCCAGCGACTTGCCGCAGCCCTGCACGCCCACAAGCATCACGCCCTTGGGTGCCGGCAGGTTGAGCTGCTTTGCCTGCGGGCTGAAGGCGACCTTCTGGCGATCGAGCCACTCGGTCATGCGGCCGAAGCCCCCGAGCTCCGCCTCGAGCGACGAGGCCGGCATGAACTCGAGCAGTCCGCCGCGCTCAAGGAACTCGGCCTTGATCTCGACGAGCGCCGCGACATCGGCAAGGTCCAGCCGCCCGTCGTCTATCGCCACCTGCGCCACCGCGCGGCGCGCCTGGTTGAGCGTCAGCCCGCGCAGTCCGTCGGCCAGCTTGGGGATCTGGTCGGCCGAGAGCGCAACTTCGGCGCGCCGGTTCACGAGCAACTGCTCGATCACGCCACGGATTGCCTGCTCGTACTCGTTCTGCTGGGGCAGCTTGATGTCAAGTTCGGTGATGAGCGCCGAGAGCTCTGGCGGGATCTGCACCTGCGCGTCGAGGATCACGATGCTCGAGAGGCACGCCGGGGCGGCGAAGCGCTCGAGCAGTTCGCGCAGGTGGCGCGCCTGCGCCGGCTCGGCCAGGTGCTTTGAGAAGTCCTTGAGCAGGAAGATCGCGTCGCCCGCGAAGACATCGACTGCCTTCAGCGCCTTGGCCGGGCTCTCGCTGTCGGCCATGTAGTTGCTCGAGTCGACGAAGCTCATGCCCTTGGCCAGCGACCACTCGACGGCCGTGATCCCGAGGTCTCGGGCGGCCGCCAGCACCAGGCCACGCGCGCGCTCCTCATCCTCGGTCTCGATCGAGATCCCCGCGTGGCGCGAAAGGATCAGGGTGCGCAGCTCGTGCAGCGTCGTGCTCTCAGAGCCCTCGAAGGTTCTGGCCGCGTTGAGCGGCGCGGGCGCGGGTTCGTCTGTCTGCGTGAGCTGCATCTGCTTGGTGGGGTGATCAGTTGCTGGCCAGGTAGCTGGCGAGGTGCCGGCCGGTCAGCGACTTCTTTGCGGCCTTTACAAGATCGGCCGGCGAGCCCGTGAACACAACCTTTCCGCCCTCGTGGCCGGCGCCGGGACCGATGTCGATGACGTGGTCGGCGTGGGCCATCAGCGCCTGATGATGCGTGATCACGATCAACGTCCGACCCGAGTCCACGAGGCCGTCGAGCAACCCCAGCAGCTGGTCGATGTCGGCCGGGTGCAGGCCGGTCGTCGGCTCATCGAGCACGTACACCTCGCCGTCCTCGGCCATCTCTGCGGCCAGCTTGAGGCGCTGACGCTCGCCGCCCGAGAGCGTCGAGAGCGGCTGTCCCATCGTCAGGTAACCGAGGCCGACGTCGACGAAGCGCTGCAAAATCTTGGCCGCGGCCGGTACGGACGACTCCGCCGCACCGAAGAACTCGAGCGCTTCTTCGGCCGGCAGGTCGAGCACCTCGACGATGTTGCGACCGCCGAGCTTGTACTTCAGCACCGAGCTGTCGTAGCGGCTGCCACCGCACTCCTCGCAGGTTGTCTCGACCGTCTCCATGAAGCTGAGGTCTGTGCTGATCACGCCGGCGCCGCCGCAGGCCGGGCAGGCCCCCTCGGAGTTGGCCGAGAAGAGCGCCGGCTTGACCTTGTTGGCCTTGGCGAAGGCCTTACGCACGGGCTCGAGCAGCCCGGTCCAGGTCGCCGGGCTGCTGCGTCGCGAGCCGGCGATCGGGCTCTGGTCGACGATCACCACGCCGTCGCGTCCGGCCAGTGATCCGTGCACGAGCGAGCTCTTGCCCGAGCCGGCGACGCCCGTCACCACGGTGAGCACCCCACGCGGGAAGTCGACGTCCACGTTCTGCAGGTTGTTCGTGCTGGCGCCGCGCACCTCGATCTGGCCGACCGGCTCGCGCGGTGCCGCCTTCAGTTCGGCGCGGTGGCCGAGGTGCTTGCCGGTCAGCGTGCCGCTCTTCTTGAGCGCAGCGAAACTGCCACTGAAGGTGATCTCGCCGCCGTGCGTTCCGGCGCCCGGGCCGAGATCGATCACGTGGTCGGCGATGGCGATCGTCTCGGGTTTGTGTTCGACCACGAGCACGGTGTTGCCCTTGTCGCGCAGCTGCAGCAGCAGCGCATTCATCTGCTCGATGTCGTGCGGGTGCAGGCCCGTCGTCGGCTCGTCGAAGACGTAGGTCACGTCGGTCAGCGCCGAGCCGAGATGGCGGATCATCTTCGTGCGCTGCGCCTCTCCGCCCGAGAGCGTGCCCGGCGGCCGGTCCAGCGAGAGGTAGCCGAGGCCGATCTCGACAAAGGAGTCGAGCAGCGCCGAGAGGCTCGCCAGCAGCGGCGCCACCGACGGTTCATCGAGTTCTGACACCCACTGGGCGAGCTCGCTGATCTGCATCGAGCAGAGGTCGGCGATGTTGCGCCCCTTGATCTTCGACTTCAACGCTCCCGGCGCCAGACGCGTGCCGCCGCAGGCGGGGCAGGGGCCAGTCGTGCTGGCGCGCTCGACGAAGGCGCGTATGTGTGGCTGCAGCGAATCGCGGTCCTTGCTGAAGAACGACTGGCGCAGGCGCGGCAGCAACCCTTCATAGGTGCGGTTGACACCCGCGATCTTGAGCTTCGTCTGTTCGTGCTCGAGGAAGTTGTGCAGCTCCTTCTTCGTGTACTTCTTGATCGGCTTGTCGGGGTCGAGCAGGCCCGACTCGCTGTAGAGCTTGACCATCCAGCCGTCGGCGGTGTACCCGGGCACGCTGATCGCGCCTTCGCTGAGCGACTTCTGTTCGTCGTAGATCTCGCTGAGGTCGATGTCGGCCACGCGCCCCGTGCCGTCGCACTTGGGGCACATGCCGCCCGTGCGCTCATAGCTCTTGGCCTGCGTCTGCTTCTTGCCGCCCTTCTCGATCGTGACGCCGCCCTTTGCGCTGAACGAGGGCACGTTGAACGCATAGGCGCCGGGCGGGCCGGCCGAGGGCTTGCCGATGCGGCTGAAGAGCGTTCGCAGCATGGCGTTGGCGTCGGTGGCGGTGCCGACGGTCGAGCGCGGGTTTGAACCCATCCGCTCCTGGCTCACGACGATGGCCGTGGTGATCCCCTCGAGCGAGTCGACCTCCGGTCGGTCGAGCGAGGGCATGAAGCCCTGCACAAATGCGCTG
>JBIQMF010000030.1:0-11648 GCA_044463545.1 Solirubrobacterales bacterium | reverse complement strand
TTGGCCAGGATCGAGACGAAATCGCCGTGCTCGACGCCGTTGGCCATCAGGCCCTTGCCGATCGACTTGACGATCTCGCCGAGCTCGCGGAAGCTGACATCGTGCCAGGCGTCCCCCGCGTGGTGGCGCACAGCGGTGCGGTCGGCGTTCTTCTCGGCGGCCAGCAGCAGCAACTCGGCCATCGTGCTGGAGCCGGTCGACAGCGGATGCGGCGGGGCTGCGGGCGAGGAGTATTCCTTCAGTCCGCTGGTCGAAGTGGTGGCCTCCATCAGAGTGTTCTCCCTCGGCCGCTCGGGACGCGGCCCTTTGCTTGCGGTCACGCTGGATACTAACGCCAGCAAGGAGCGCGATCTTCAGGATTGTCCAGCGTCTCTTGGACGCCCGCTGCCTACCAGTAGACGCCGCGCATCACGTGCGCGAAGGCGATGGCCTCGGGCGTGATCTCCTCGCGGCTTCCGGTCGTTCCCTTCGATGCTGCGCTCTCGGGGAAGAGCCGGTAAGCAGTGCCCAGAATGCGGTCGGCGGGCTCGGGCGAGACGGCGTGGAGCAGCTCGCCGGAGCGCCCCAGGTTCGTCGTCACCTTGCGCGGGGTGCCGATCATGCCACGGATCACGAGGTCGGAGGCCTGGTGCGGGGTGATCATCGGGAAGGCGCGGTAGATCGTCGTCGGCGCCGTCATCGGCGTCTTCACCAGCGGCATGTAGACAGTGGTGAAGACAACGCCGTCACCGAACACCTCCGGCTGCGCGCAGCGGCTGAAGGCGTCGAGCGCCGTCTTGCTGGCGACGTAGGCCGAGAAGCGCGGCGGGAAGGCCTGGGCGCCGATCGAGCTGACGTTGATGATGCGGCCGTAGCCGCGCTGGCGCATGCCGGGCAGCACCGACATGATCATGCGCAGCGCGCCGAAGTAGTTGAGTTGCATCGTGCGTTCGAAGTCGTGGAAGCGGTCTGCGCTGTTGGCCACGCTGCGGCGGATCGAGCGACCGGCGTTGTTGACGAGGATGTCGACGCGGCCGTGCTTCTCGATGATCGCTTCGGTCACGCGCTGGCAGTCGTCGACGTCGGAGAGGTCGGCTGTGAAGACGTCGGCGTCGCCGCCGGCGTCGATGATCTCGTCGCGGATGATCTCGAGCTTCGAGCGCGTGCGCGCGACGAGGATGACCGTCGCGCCGGCGCGGCCGACGCGGTGGGCGACGACCTCGCCGATGCCCGAGGAGGCCCCGGTGATGACGACGACCTTGCCACCGACCGAACGGCGCAGTTTGCGGTTCTCGACGGCGCCCGAGTTGAAGTTGCGCTCCCAGTAGTCCCACAGCGTCTTGGCGTAGGTCTCGATCTGCGGAACCTGCAGGCCGCTGCCTTCGAGCTCCTTGAGCGTCTCGGTGCAGTCGAAGCGGGTCGGGTTGTCGAGGTAGCTGACGAGTTGCTTGGGCAGCCCCAGCGTGTTCACGATCTCCTCGGAGAGGTAGCGCGTGACGGGGTTGAGCTCGCTGGCCTTGAGCAGCAGGCGCGGCGTCGACTGCAGCAGGGCGTTGTCGGTGCGCAGGTTGAACGCCGGCGCCCCGGCGGCCTCGGCGAAGACGGAGATGGCCTCGCCGATCGACGGTGGGTAGGGGTCCACGAGGTGGAAGGCACGACCGTCGAGGCCGTCCTTGTGCATGAGGTGATCGATCGCGCCGGCCACGTAGTCGACGGGCACCATGTTGGCCTTGCCGCCCACGATGCCCGGCGTCGGCAGCCACGCCGGCAGGCGGTCTGCGGCGCGCTTGAGCCAGCTGAAGAGCAGGTAGGGGCCGTCGATCTTGTCGATCGCGCCGGTGCGGCTGTCGCCGACGACGATGGCCGGGCGGTAGACGCGCCAGGCCCCGTGGATCTCGTCGCGCACAATCTGCTCGGACTCGAACTTCGTGCGGTCGTAGGGGAACTCGAGGCGCTGGCCTGCCTCGAACATGTCCTCGCGGAAGACGCCGTTGTAGCGACCCGCGACGGCGATCGAGGAGACGAGGTGAAAGGTTGCGTGGTCCAGTGAGTTGGCCAGGCGCACGGCGTTGATCGTGCCGCCGACGTTGATCTCGCGGTTGACCTGCGCCGAGGCGTTGATGTCATAGATGGCGCCGAGGTGGAGGAAGTGGTCGACGCCCTTGATGCGCTGGCGATCCTCCTGCGAGAGGCCGAGGTGCGGCTCGGTGAGGTCGCCCTTGAGCTGGATGATGCGGCCCTTGGGCGCGCCCAGCCGCTCGACGATGGCGTCCATCCGCTCGCTCGACTGCGGCCGCACGAGCACGTAGATCCTGCCCTTGCGTTCGAGCAGCCGCTCGAGCACATATCTGCCGATGAATCCTGTGGCGCCGGTTACGAAGTAGGACAAGTCGAGCTCCTCAGCAAGGGGGATCAGGGAGTGGGGTTCAGGATAGTTGGAATTCGCGGCGTTGAACGTGCCGCGTCCAGTACGGCTCAGATCGGGTTCGGGATGTCGATGAACTCGTGGTCGACGCCGAACTCGCGGGCCAGCAGCTCGCCGAGCCGTTGGACTCCGAGCTTCTCGGTGGCGTGGTGGCCGGCGGCGTAGAAGTGGATGCCCAGCTCCTTGGCCGCGGAGTTGACGCGCTCGGCCGGCTCGCCGGTGATGAAGGCGTCGCAACCGGCGGCGGCAGCCTCCTCGATCTGGTCGGGCGCGCTGCCGGCGATCACGCCGACGCGGCGGATCTCGGCCGGGCCGAAGTCGAGGTGCAGCGGTGCGCGGCCAAGCTTCTGCTCGATCGTGGCCGTCAGCGTTGCCGCTGGGATCGGCTCGGTCTCGCCGACGAAGCCGATCGTGCGGCCCTTGTATGCGCCCAGGGGTTCGGCCATGCGAAGGCCCAACTCGTCGATCAGCAGGGCGTTGTTGCCGACCTCGGGGTGGGCGTCGAGTGGCAGGTGGTACGCGATCAGGTTGAGATCGCCGGCAAAGACGGCACGCAACCTTCCGGCCTGCAACGGCGAGAGCGCGCCGGCGTCACCCCAGAAGAGGCCGTGGTGCACGAGCACGGCTTCGGCGCCGCGCGCGGCTGCGAGCTCAAAGAGCTCGCGCGTCGCCGAAACTGCGCTGACGACACGCGTGACTTCGCTCGACCCCGGGATCTGCAGCCCGTTGGGCCCGTAGTCTGGAAAACCGGGGGAATCCAGCAGTTTGTCGAGAAAGTGAACGATCGAATCGCGGTCGGCCATGCCCGGATCCTATTGCCAGGGCGGTAACCTCGCCGGCATGGCAGCGCGAAAGAAAGCGGCCGGCAAAGGCCAGGACCAAGTGGTCGACTACGCCAGTTTTGCTGAGTCGATGATGGACACCTCGCTGTACGGGGTCGGCGCCTACTTCTGCGACCAGCACCCCGACCTCGTCGACGACGTGCTCGAGGAGTCGAGCCAGATCGAACAGGTCGGCCTGCAGGCCTACGCCGCAGCCAACACGCTGGGCTTCGACGAGTGTCTGCAGACGCTGCTGACCGGCCTCGCCGTCCGCTACTACAAGGCGATCGTCGGCTGATGCTGGCCGTCACCACACATGGCCCCGGCAAGATCCTCGTGGACGAGGTCGACAAGCCGAAGCTGATGGAGAGCACCGACGCCATCGTGCGCGTCACGACGTCGGCGCTCTGCGGCACCGACCTGCACATCTACCACGGCAAGATCCCCAACGTGCCCGACGGCTGGATCGTCGGCCATGAGTTCTGCGGCGTGATCGAAGACGTCGGCGACGCCATCACCGAGTTTGAGATCGGCGACCGCGTCGTCGCCGCGATGTACGTCGCCTGTGGGCGCTGCCCGGCCTGCGTGGCCGGCGACCACCGTCGCTGTCCGCAGTTTCGGATGTTCGGGATGGGTGCCTCGTGGGGCAACCTGCCCGGCGGGCAGGCCGAATACGTGCGCGTCCCGCTGGCCGACATGACGCTGCGGGCGATCCCCGCGGGGCTCTCCGACGAGTCGACGATCTTCACCGGCGACATCCTCGCCACGGCCTTCAGCGCGCTGCGCCAGTCGGGCATCGTCGAGGGCGACACCGTTGCCATCGTCGGCGCCGGGCCGCTCGGCCAACTCATCGCCATGTGCGCGCCGATCTTCGGCGCTGGACTCGTCTTCGTGATCGACGTCGTCGAGGAGCGGCTCGAGGAGGCCGCCCGCTTCGGTGCGATTCCGATCAACTCGCGCCAGCAGTCACCGCGCAAGCTGATCAAGGAGGCGACCAACGGCCTCATGTGCGACGCCATCTTCGAGGCAGCCGGAAACGTCCCGGCGATGGAGACGGCGTTCAGCCTGCCGCGGCCCAACGGGGCCGTCGTGCTGGTCGGCATCCTCGTCGATGAGCAGTTCCCGCTCTCGGCCGGGGACCTCTGGCTGCGCAACACGAAGGTGATCCCGGTGCTGGGCGCGCCCTACAGCCACCGCGACGAGCTGCTGCGGCTGATCGCCGCCGAGAAGATCGACGCCGGGCAGTTGATCACCGACCGACTTCCGCTGACCGACGCGCCCGAGGCCTATGCGGCATTCGACCGCAAAGAGCTCAAGAAGGCGATCTTCCGGGTGGGTACATGAGCGCGCATGATGCACCGCAGGGCACACGCAAGCGGCTCTCGCGTGGTGAGCGCTACGAGTTGATCCTGGCGAAGGCCGTCGAGATCGTCGGCGCCCGCGGCTACCACAACGTTTCGATGGACGACATCGCCGAGGCCGCTGGCGTGTCGAAGGCGCTCGTCTATCAGCACTTCCAGAGCAAGGACGAGCTCTACCTCGAGGTGCTGCGCACCTACCAGGAGAAGATCGCCGAGCAGGTGCTGCCGGCCTGGGGCCAGGACCTGCCGCAGCAGGAGCGCTTCTGGCGCGGCTTTGTCGCGCTCTTCACCTTCGTCGGCGAAAACCGCGAGGCCTGGGGCGTGCTCTACCGCGACGCCGTCGAGATTGACAACTCGATGGTCAAGGGCATCCACACGCTGAACACAGAGATGGCCGAGATGGTCGCCGCTGTCTTCGTGAAGGACCTCGAGGGGCGCAACGCCGACCCGTTGCTGACGCAGTACGCGCTGGCCGCCGGCCACGCCGTCGTCGGTGCCTGTCACGCGCTGGCCGACTACTGGATCGACCACCCCGAAGAGACCGTCATGCGCCTTGCTGCGACGGCGATGGCCGTGCTCTGGAAGGGCTTCGGCGACATGATCGAGGACGGTCAGCCGTGGTATCCGACGCCGGAGATGCTCAAGGGCCCCTGAGGCGTTCGCGCGGACCCGGGGCTGCTGTCAGGCCGCTTGGCGGCGCAGTGTTGCCGCTCAGGCTTCGGGCATGAAGCCGTCGCGCTTGGCCTGCTTGAGGGCGACGTCGGCGCGGCGGATCAGCTCCTCGACCGACTCCCCGGCGACGAGCTGCACGACACCGATGCTGGCGCGCGGCGAGACGTCGGGGCAGAGCCGCGTGCGCTCGCGCTCGACCACCTCCTGGATGCGTTCGGCCAGGTTCTCGCCGTCGGCCTGTGCGGCGCCGACGGCGATCACGGCGAACTCGTCGCCGCCGCGACGGGCCAACAGTTCGTTGGCACGCACGACCGAATCCATCGCCTTTGCGCTGGCGGCGAGGACGGCGTCCCCGAGCGTGTAGCTGTACTCGTCGTTGACGCGCTTGAAGTCGTCGAGGTCGATCATCAGCAGCGTCAGCGGCTCGCCGCTGCGCTCGGTGCGCGTCACCTCGGTCTTCAGGCGCTCGCTGAACTTGCGCAGGTTGGCCACACCGGTCAGGGGGTCGCGCCCGGCCAGCGCGACGTTGCGCACGATGCCGTCCTGGATGCGCTTGCGGGCGACCATCAGCATGCCTGCGCCCATCAGCGTGAAGAAGAGGACGTTGACGGCGACGATGCGCGCGGTCTCGCTGTCGGTCGTGACGAAGGCGACCAGTAGTGAGACCACGATGATCGCCGAGAGGTGGACGACGGCCTGGCGGAAGGTCATGTAGAAGGCGGCCGCCATCGCCGGGGCGATGAGGTAGGGCAGCACCACGGGGCCGAAGTCGCCGGAGCTCAGTGCGGCGATCGAGAGCAGCAGCGTGCCGATCCCGACGATGGCGTTCATCCACGGCAACGCCGGTTCGTCGCGCGCTGCCATCAACAACCAGAAGGCGGTCATCAGCAGGGCGGCGATCGACACGCCGACGACGACGTCGGAGGTCGCCTCGGGCGGAACTTCCAGCGAAGGCATAGCGTGGGCCAGCAGCAGCGCGCCGATCGAGGTGAGACCGATCACGCCGTAGTTGAAGGCCGCGCCGAACCAGAAGGTGTTGCGCCGCACGCGCAGCGCCTCGTCGGTGACGAGAATTTTCGGCTCTCCGGGCCTGCGCATCGGCCTGTAGGCGTTGCGCGCGGATTGGCGCGCGCCGGCGTCTGTCAGGGCCTTCAGCCAGGAGTTTCTGCGCGTGCTCACAGCTCGTCCTCGTCGATTCGCTCGGAGTAGTCCTCGAGTCGCCGCTGACGCCAGGACCAGCGTTCGAGCCGGGCGCGTGACTTGGCGTCGTGCAGCTCGCGGTCGGCGCGGGCCAGCAGGCGTCCGACGGTGTCGCCGGGCTGGCAGACGGCGACGCCGAACGTGACCCCTGAACGCACCGACGGCAGCATGTCGACGCGCGCGTCGGAGACGTTGTGGCCGACGCGCCTGATCAGCGAGCTGATGTCCTCGGGGTCGGTGGCCGTGGTGACGATGGCGAACTCGTCGCCGCCGCGCCGCGCCACGAGTTCGTCGCGGCGCACGGTGTCGCTGATAGCTCGTGCGACGACGCGCAGGGTCTCGTCTCCGACCGAGTGCGAGTACTCGTCGTTGACGCGCTTGAAGCCTTCGAGGTCGAGCATCACGATCGTCAGCCCGGAGACACCGCGTTCGAAGTCCTGGATGCCGCGTTCGACGCGTTCATAGAGCGGCCGCAGGTTGGCGAGTCCGGTCAGGGCGTCGCGGCCCGAGAGCGCTGCTGCCTGGCGTTCGATGCGGTTGAGCTCGAGGCGCACATAGAGCGTGAGACCGGCCGTGATCACCAGCACGGCGATGGCGATGAGCCCGGGGATCATGCCGAACTCGTCGTCGGCGTGGCGCAGCGATGCCTGCAGGATCAGCGCGATCGAGAGCCCGACGTAGGCGAAGAGCGTGCGCGAATCCATGAACAGCGCGACGAAGATCAGCGGCATCATGTAGACGATGCCCAGCTGGGCCTCGACGCTGGGTGCGTTTGTGAACATCACGGCGAGGATCAGGTACGAGGTCACGATCCCGAGATGCAGCCAGCTGGCCGCCATCTCGCGCGTGCCGAAGCTCCACCAGATGAAGCCGAGGACGATGGCCAGGCAGCTGGCCGCCACGGTGATCGAAGGGTGTTCGAGTGGGGCGGCGATGAAGTCTGTCGCCAGCTGCACGAGCGCACCGACCCCGGCCGCCCAGAAAAGCACCGCAGCCGTGCGCCAGGCCAGCGCGACACCGAGGCTGTCGTCGGTGTCGGCTGCGGCAGGCGAGGCGGCGCCGGGGCCCTCGGCAAAGTTCTGCCGCGGCCGTGCCGGTTCGTCCTCTGGGTACCTGTTGGCCGTGTCCGTCATCGCTTGTCCCGATGTCGCCGATCCGTCAAGACCGGCAGCGAGAAGCCGTCCTTTGTAAGCCGTTTTCTGCTCTGCCAGCGGCGACGCGGGGCCGCCAATTTCGAGACTACCGATTCTTGGGGAGGGCAGATTCTGCCGCTAGAACACTTGATTAGGGCGGCGACCTGACGGCCACAAGCGTCGCCGACGTGCGGCCCGACCGGGCTGTTTTCAGCGACGGTGGATGAGCGGTGAGGAGGAACCACATCGGTGCGCCCAGATTTGAACTGGGGACCTCAGCCGGCCCAGTCGGTGCTGCCGCGCTGCCCGTCTGGGCTGGTGTCAGCGACTACGGAGGAGGTCGGAGGAAGGAATACATCGGGGCGCCCAGATTTGAACTGGGGACCTCACCGACCCGAACGGTGCGCGCTACCAGGCTGCGCCACGCCCCGAATGCGGAGAAAATTATCGCAGACTCGAAACTGCTCGAAATCGGCGGTGGGGCTGCACCGTTCCGGTGCTGCGCCGACCCGTCCCCGCTGTCACGCCATCGGATCCCTGACGCCGCAGATTCCTGCGTGGCGGGCCGGCGCAACCGGATCCTGCGAGTTGCCGCGCTTGTGGACGGGCCCGGGGGGAAGGGGCCCACACGCGGAACTGCAAGCTCTGGCTCCCCGACTGTCTGCGGCCGGCTGTCTGTCTGGCCGCGACCAGCGGCTTCAAGCCTCCCCGTGGGCTCCTGAACTGAAACCTGACTGGCCAGTTTGACCATAAAGGGTGCGCACGACGTATGACGCGGTAACCTCAGAGCCACTCTGCAGTCTCGCTGAATCGCGTTCTTTGCAGCTATTTCGTAGTAACCGGGGGATCATCATCGCAACAGAAACGCGCAAAAGAACGAGGCTGTCACCAGAGGCCCGCCGCGAACAACTGGTCAAAATCGGCGCCAAGCTTTTCGCCGAGCGGCCATTTGACGACGTCTGGATCGAGGAGGTCGCCAAGGCCGCAGGTGTCTCGCGTGGCCTCGTCTACCACTACTTCCCCAACAAGCGCGACTTCTTCTCGGCCATCGTCGGGTTGGGGCTGCGCAACTCCTACGAGATCTCCGCACCCGACCCCGACTCGCCGCCCGAGAACTGGATCACCGACGGCATCAGCAAGATCTTCGAGTACGCCGAGGCCAACGCCAACGTCTTTCGCGCCATCTACACCTCGCGCCACGCGCTCGACGACCAGGTGCTCGAGGCCATCAAGGCCGGGCGCGAGCTGCAGATCGTGCGCATCACCGACGTCATCACGCCGGGCGAGGAGCCGTCCGAGACGCTGCGGCTGGGCATGGCCGCGTGGGCCGAGACGCTCGACCACCTCATTCTCGAATGGATCGACGGCCGCCAGACCGACCGCGAGAAGCTCGTGCGCCTGGCCGCCGGAACGCTGGCCGGCACGGTCGTCACCTCGCTGATGATCGACGGCCGTGGCGACCGCCTGGGCGAGTTGACGCAGCTGGCCCCGGCCATCTTCGGCAACTGAACACGGCATACTGCTGACGAGATGTCGGCGCAAGAGACAAACCGTGACCTGACGCGGATCTTCCCGCCGGCAGCGGGGGGTGGCGTGCTCGACGCGAGGGCCGCCTACGGCGCCATCGATTTCGGCGCCATGGCCCTGCCTGAGCGTCCCTACGTCGTCGTCAACATGGTCACCACCGCCGACGGTCAGGCGCGCATCGGGGGCGACACCGATCAGCTCGGCGGCAGCGCCGACGCCCAGCTCTTTGCGGCGCTGCGCGAGTGTGTGGACTGCGTGATGGCCGGCGTGCGCACGATCGGCATCGAGGGCTACAACGCGCCCGCACGCGGACCAGAGGTTCAGGCACGCCGCCGCGACAACGGGCTTGCGCCGCGCCCCCTGGTGGCGACGATCACGCGCTCCGGCGAGCTGCCGTTGGAGGCCCCGATCTTCTCCGACGCCGACATCCGCGTAGTCGCCTTCGGTGCCGCCGAGGGCGTCGGCAGCGCCGCCGCGGCGGACGTCGTCGGCTCGCCGCTGACAGACCCCGCCGCGGTGCTGCGCTCGCTGCGAGCGGACTTCGGTGTGCGCTCGGTCCTGCTCGAGGGCGGGCCGACCCTCAACACACCGTTCTTCGCCGACGAGCTGATCGACGAGCTGTTTCTGACCGTGGCACCCGTGCTCAGCGGCACCGAGGGACCGTTCCCGATCATCGCCGGCACCCTGCCCGAGCTGCAGAAGCTGCATCTGATGGGTGCGCTGACGGCCGACGAGCACCTCTTCCTGCGCTACCGGGTGGACTGATTGGCGGCCGGGGGGCAGCAACAGCCGGTCAATCAGATTCCCGCCGCCGCGCGCCTTGCGGACGACGCCGAATGGACGGCGGAGCCCGTCGACGTCACGGCCGTCGGGCAGCCCCTGCGGCGGTTCTCCTGGCTCAGCCCGCTGACGCTGTGGCACTCGCGCAACAACGTGCTGGCCTCGCTGACGGGGGACCCGACCGAGAGTGCGCGCGCGGCCTGGGTGCGCGGACAGCGCGAGCTGCTGACGCGGGAGGGCGCGCCTGCGGCCGTGATCGACGACTTCATGCTTCGACGCGACGAGCTCTCGAGCTTCGACTTCATGGTGATCGGCGACACGGGTGAGGGCGACCGCTCGCAGTACTCGGTGATCCCGGCGTTCCTGGCCGCCTCGGCCGACACAGAGTTCAGCGTGATCGCCAGCGACGTGATCTACCCGGCCGGCGACTCGCGTCACTACCCGCGCAAGTTCCATCTGCCCTTCGCCGCCTACGAGCGGCCGATCTATGCGATCCCCGGAAACCACGACTGGCTCGACGGCCTCGTCGGTTTCATGCGCCACTTCTGTCGCGCGCGCCCGCCGGCCGAGAAGTTCAGGCCGCCAAGGCACGCGCGGTGGCCGCGCGGCGCGATGTTGCTGCATCGCCTCTTCTGGCGACGCCCGCGCCCGGCCGACCCGTGGCCGGCCGAGTTCGGCGAGGAGCTGCGTGGCGCAGCGCAACGTCGTGGCCCGGCGCAGCCGAACATGTACTTCTGCATCGACACCCCGAACCTGCGCATCATCGCCATCGACACAGGCACGCTCGGCCGCATCGACTTCGAACAGGGGCAGTGGCTGCGGCGGATGGCGGCCGGACCGCAGCCGAAGTTGCTGATCAGCGGCAAGCCGATCCATCTCGGCAACGACGTCAGTCCGCGGCGCATCCTGGATGCCAGCGGCGGCGCCGGTCGCTCCGGGCTGCTGCGCGAGGTCGTCGAAGACGCCGCCAACAACTTCGTGGCGGTGATCGCCGGCGACATCCACCACTACGAGCGCCACTCCCAGACGCTGCCCGACGGCCGCCGGCTCGAGTCGGTGATCACCGGTGGTGGCGGCGCCTTCATGAGCTCGACGCATCAGATCCCGCGGATCGACCGGCCCGAGGTCGACGAGTCGAGCTGGGTCGTCTATCCGACGCGCGGCGATTCGCTGCGCGCCTACTCGATCATCCTGCAACGCCGCCTGGCGCGTGTTCTGCCCTGGCGTCGCGCGCGGCCGCCGCGTGGCATCCCGGCCGACGAGGCGACAGCGATCGTCGCCGAACGCCACGGCCTCGACCTCGCCGCGGAGCTCGCGCGCGGGCAGGGGGCGGCGTCCGCGCCGGTGCGCGTCAGCCGGCGCTCGCGGATCCTGGCCTCCATCATCCACCCGCGCCGTGAGTGGTTCTCGCCGGGCCGGATCTCCGAACTGCTCGACTGGGATGACCCGCCTTTCTTCAAGAACTTCGTGCGCGTCAGCGTCGACCAGCAGCGGCTGGTGCTGACGGCCTACGGCGTTACGGGGCTGGCCCGCGACAAGGACGATCCTGCCGTGATCGACCGCGTCGAGATCCCGCTGGGAGGCGCCGGCGATGGCCGCTGAGCACCGGGGCGGCCCGACCTGCGTGGTTTCTGCCGAGCGGCGCATCGGCCGGCCGGCAGCGGCCGTCTACGCGCTGCTGGCCGATCTTGAACGGCACTGGCCGCTGCTGGGCGACGACCTCATCTGGGCTCGCGCTGCCGACGGCGCG
>JBIQMF010000029.1:0-11666 GCA_044463545.1 Solirubrobacterales bacterium | reverse complement strand
CCCCGAGTAGAAGTAGGGCGTCCTGGCTTCAAACTCAGCAGCACAGGTGTCGACGGCGCGATAGATGCGTCGCTGACCCGGCTCGACGGCCGTGCCGGCGGCGGCCAGCTCGAAGAACTGCCGCAGGTACCAGTGGTCGATCTTCGTGGCGTCGTGCAGCTGATCGTGTGTTGCGCCCTTTGCGATGGCCTCGAACAAGAGCTCAAAGCGGTCGGCCGTCGGACGCCGCAGGCGCTCCAGGAGTTCGTCGAGCGGGAGATCAACGAGCGGCGGCTTGTCGAGCTCCCGCGAGCGCCATGCCTTGGCGAAGGCCTCCTTGAAGGTCGGTGCGATGGCCATGGCCTCCCCGACTGACTTCATCTGGCTGGTCAGGCCGTCGTCGGAGCCCGGAAACTTCTCAAAGGCGAAGCGCGGCCACTTGACGACTACGTAGTCGAGTGCCGGCTCAAAGGCGGCGACGCTCTTGCCCGTGATGTCGTTCTCGATCTCTTCGAGCGAGTAGCCGACTGCCAGGCGCGCGGCGATCTTGGCGATCGGGAAGCCCGTCGCCTTCGAGGCCAGCGCAGAGCTGCGCGAGACCCGTGGGTTCATCTCGATCACGACGATGTCGCCGTTCTCCGGATTCACCGCGAACTGCACGTTCGAACCGCCGGTCTCGACGCCGATTGCGCGGATGATGGCGATCGCCTGGTCGCGCAGCTCCTGATAGCGGAAGTCGGTGAGGCTCTGCTGCGGCGCGACCGTGACCGAGTCACCGGTGTGCACGCCCATCGGGTCGATATTCTCGATCGAGGCGATGATCACGACGTTGTCGTTGCGGTCGCGCATCACCTCGAGCTCAAACTCGCCCCAACCCAGCAACGACTGCTCGACCAGCGTCTCGCCGATCGGACTGGCGGCAAGCGCGGCGCCCAGCATCTTGGCCAGTTCTTCTCGCGAGTAGGCAATTCCGCCGCCGAAGCCGCCCATCGTGTAGCCGGGACGGATGATGGCCGGGATGCCGACGGCGTCGATCACGCGGTCGAGCTCTGCGTCGCTGACGCTGCCGTCGCCGCGCTCGTCGTGCACGACCACCGAGGCGGCGCACTTGAGACCGATCGACTGCACGACGTCGCGGAAGAGTTCGCGCTCCTCGGCCTTGCGCATCGATTCATAGTTGGCGCCGATCATCTCGATACCGAGGCGTTCGAGCACGCCGGTCTCAGAGAGGTCGCGGGCCAGGTTCAGCGCGGTCCCCCCGCCCAGCGTCGCCAGCAGCGCGTCCGGCCGTTCGCGTTCGAGCACCGCCGTGACCGCGCGCGTCGTCAACGGCTCGATGTAGGTGCGTGCGGCAAATTCGGGGTCGGTCATGATCGTCGCCGGGTTGCTATTGACGAGCACGACCTCGTAGCCCTCGTCCTGCAGTACACGGCAGGCCTGCACGCCCGAGTAGTCGAACTCGGCGGCCTGACCGATCACGATCGGACCAGAACCGAGGATGCAGATCTTCTGGATGTCATCGCGCCGCGGCATCTCAGACACCTGCCCCTGCCAGCTCGAGGAAGCGGTCAAAGAGATATCGCGCGTCGCGCGGGCCGGGCCCGGCCTCCGGGTGGTACTGCACGGTGGCGCCGACGGCGTCCTTGAGCACGAGTCCCTCGACCGTTCGGTCGTAGAGGTTGACGTGACTCAGCTCGGCGACGCCGAAGTCGGTCTCCCAGCGCACCGGGTCGTCGTCCTCGACGACCCCGGTCCCATCTGGGGTCTGCACGGCGAAGCCGTGGTTCTGCGAAGTGATGTCGATCTTTCCGGTGGTCAGATCCTTGACCGGGTGGTTGGCGCCGCGGTGGCCGAACGGGAGCTTGTAGGTGTCGAGGCCGACGGCGCGGCAGAGCAGCTGGTGGCCCATGCAGATGCCGAACACCGGCTTGACGCCGATGAGCTTGCGTACGTTGTCGACCACGTGGTCGAGCGCCGCCGGGTCGCCCGGCCCGTTGGCCAGGAAGAAGAAGTCGGGGTCGCGTGCCAGCAGCACGTCGGCCGGGGTGTCGTAGGGGTGGAGCTCGATCGACGCCCCGCGCGAGACGAAACTCTCGATGATCGAACGCTTGACGCCGGTGTCGAGCGCGACGACGCGCGCGGCGCTGCCTTCACCGAAGCGCGTGGGGCTGCCCACAGTGACCTCTCGCGCAAGATCCTGACCCTGCATCGACGGCTCGCCCTCGACGCGTGCACGCGCCTCGGCGACGGGCAGCGCGGCGTCGAAGATTCCCCCACGCATCGCCCCCTTGTCGCGGATGTGCCGCACCAGCGCGCGTGTGTTGACCCCGGTGATTCCGGGGATTCCCTGGCGCTTGAGCCAGTCGTCCCACAGACCCTGCTGCTCGGGACTCCCGGCCGGGGCCAGCTCGCGCATCACCACGCCGCGTGCATGGGCGTGATCCGACTCCATGAAATCGTCGTCGACGCCGTAGTTGCCGACCATCGGATATGTGTAGGTGATGATCTGGCCGCGATAGGACGGATCCGTGACGGCCTCTTGATAGCCCGACATCGCCGTGTTGAAGACGACCTCACCGAGGCATTCTTTGTCGGCGCCGCAGGCGACCCCGTCGAATCTCGTGCCGTCCTCGAGCAGGATGTAAGCGGGGTTGCCGTGGGTCATGCCTGGGCTCCTTCTTTTGCGACGCCGAGGGCGCGGAATGCGATTACACCGGCGGCCAGCGTCAACTCCACGCGGCCGCGCACCTTGCGCCCGGCAAAACAACTGTTGTCCGAACGACTCCGGTAGCCGTGTTCGCCGACCGTCCACGTCGCCGCCAGATCGATCACGTTGAAGTTGGCGGGTTGCCCCTTGGCCAGGGTCGGGCGCGTGATGTCGAAGAGCTCGGCACCACGCGTGAGCCGGTCGACCACGAGCGCGAGGTCGAGCACGCCGGGCACCACCAGTTCGGTGTAGACGATCGGGAAGGACGTCTCAAGCCCCGTCACGCCCATCGCCGCCTGCTCGAAGGGGACCTCCTTCTCGTGGGCGGCGTGCGGCGCGTGGTCGGTGGCAATGATGTCGATCACGCCGCTGCGCAGTCCTTCGATGAGCGCCAGCCGGTCGGCCTCTGTGCGTAGCGGCGGATTCATCTTGAAGTTGGCGTCGGTGCCGTCGCCGACGGCCTCATGGGTCAGCGTCAGGTGGTGCGGCGTCACCTCGGTGGTGATGGCAACGCCACGCTCCTTGGCCGCCGCGACCGCCTCGATCGAGCCGATGCAGGAAAGGTGCTGGGCATGGATCCGCCCGCCCTCATACTCGGCCAGCAGCGCGTCGCGCGCGATCATCGTGCTCTCTGAGGTTCCGGGGTAGCCGGCGAGACCGAGTTTGGCCGAGAGCGGGCCTTCGTGCATCACGCCGCCGCGCGTCAGCGCCGGGTCCTCCTCGTGCAGTGCGATCGGACGCCCGACGAGCCGCTGGTACTGCAGTGCGCGTCGCATGAGACCGGAGTCGGCGATCGGCAGTCCGTCATCGGTGAAGCAGATGGCGCCGGCTTCGGCCAGTTCAGCCATCTCTGAGAGCTCGCGCCCCTGCATCCCCCGCGTCACCGTCGCCGAAAAGGCGACCGGGATGTGCGCGTCCTCTTCTGCACGCATACGCAACGACTGCACCGCCGCGGCGGTGTCGACCGGAGGGCTGGTGTTGGCCATCGCGATGATCGCGGTGAAGCCGCCGGCCGCGGCCGAGCGCGTGCCGGTCTCGAGATCCTCTTTGTACTCAAAGCCCGGTGTACGCAGGTGGACGTGCGGGTCGACAAAGCCGGGAAACACGTGGCGCCCCGTCACGTCGATCACCTCGGCATCTTCTGGCGGCGTCAGGTCTTTGCCGAGCTCAGCGATCTCGCCGTCGCGCACGAGCACGTCGAGCACTTCGTCGAGACCGGCGGCAGGGTCGAGCACGTGACCCCCGCGCAGCAGCAGCGTGGCTGCGTCGCCACCGCGGAAGCTGAGACAGTCATCGCCTGAGGGGCCGATCGGTTCGGCCTCAAGCGGCTCGAGCAGTTTGAGGTCTGGCCGGCTCAGAGCGCGGCTCCTTCCTGTTCGGCGGCGCGAAGCTTGCCACCCTCCGGGCTGGCCGGGGCGGCCAGCAGCTCGTAGAAGACGGCCATGCGCACGGCGACACCGGAGGCCACCTGCTCGGTGATCAGGGACTGCGGCGCATCGACGACGTCTGGCGAGAGCTCGACGCCGCGGTTGACCGGTCCCGGATGCATCAGCAGCTGCCCGGCGCCGAGGCGCGAGGCATTGATCTGGAAGTTGCGTGCGTACTCGCGAACGGACGGGATGTAGCCGTCATCGGCGCTCATGCGCTCGTTCTGCATGCGCAGGACGTAGAGGACGTCGGCCGCTTCACTGCCGCTGAGCGACCAGGAGACCTCGCAACCGAGTTCTTCGATCTCGCGCGGGATCAGTGTTGGCGGCCCGCAGAGCGTGACCTCTGCGCCGAGCGCCGTCAGCGCCAACACGTTGGAGCGCGCCACCCTGCTGTGCAGGACGTCGCCGATGATCCAGACCTTGCGTCCGTCCAGCGAATCGAGGTGTCGCAGCAAGGTGTAGGCGTCGAGCAGGGCCTGTGTGGGGTGCTCGTGCTTGCCGTCGCCGGCGTTGATCACTGCAGCGTCGGTCCAGCGCGTGATCATGCCCGGCGCACCGACGTGAGGGCTGCGCACGACGATGGCCGAAGGCCGATAGGCAGAGAGCGTCTGCACCGTGTCGCGCAGCGATTCGCCCTTGGCCACGCTCGAAGAAGCGGCCTGCAGCGTCACCGTGTCAGCCGACAGCCGCTTGGCCGCGAGGTCGAAAGACGAGCGCGTGCGCGTCGAGTTCTCGAAGAAGAGGTTGACGATCGTGCGCCCGGAGAGCGTCGGCAGCTTCTTGTTCTCGCGCTCGCTGAGGGCAGCCAGGCTCGCGGCGCGCTCAAGAATCCGCTCGATCTGCTCGCGCGAGAGCCCTTCGATGCCGATCAGGTTGCGCATCAGGCGATCCCCTCCGCGGTCGGCGAGACGATGGCGATCTCGTCGCTGCCGTCGATCTCCTCGACCCGCACGTTGACGCGTTCACGGCTGCTGGTGGGCAGGTTCTTGCCCACGAAGTCCGGGCGGATCGGGAGCTCGCGGTGGCCGCGGTCGACGAGGACTGCCAGTTGCACGGCCGGCGGACGCCCGAAGTCGAAGAGCGCGTCGATCGCCGCGCGCACCGTGCGACCGGTGTAGAGCACGTCATCGACGAGCACGATCGTGCAGCTGTCGACGTCGAAGTCGAGATTTGAGCTGAGCACGACGGGCTGGTCCTCGCGCGGCTGGCCGATGTCGTCGCGATAGAAGGAGATGTCAAGCTCGCCGACCGCAAGCTCGCGGCCGTCGAATCCGGCGATCTCGGCCGCCAGCCTGCGTGCCACGGGTACACCGCGGCGGTGGATGCCGACGAGCGCCACCGGGTCCGCGCCGTTGCGCTCGACGATCTCGTGCGCGATGCGGACGATCGTGCGCGACAGGTCGGCACGGTCGAACACGACCTTTGCGGGCACGGGCCGTTGAGGCTGCTGGGACAACTCTGGCTCCTTCATGGCCTCTCAGGACCACCGTTAAAGGGCATCAACTACTGCAGGGCACACTAACAGCAGCAGCGGCTGAAGTGCTTCGGGATCAGGGCGAAGTTTTCTCCAAAAAGGGCGATCCGCGCTCTGGGAAGGGCACCTCGACGACGTCAAAATCGCGCGGCAGCTCCGTCCGCTCGAAGACCTCCCGAGCCTGGCTGCGCAGTTCCTTGCCGAAGTAGCGACCGGAGACATGGGTCAGGCACAGGAGCTCAACGCCGGCCTCCTTTGCGATCTCTGCGGCCTGACGCGCCGTCGAGTGGCGGGTCTCTGCCGCGCGACGCTCTTCGTCGTCGCCGAAGGTCGCCTCGTGGATGAGTACGGAGGCGGCCTGCGCCGCCTCCACCGTGTTGACGCAGGGCGCAGTGTCCCCGCTGTAGACGATCTTGCGGCCGCGCCTTGCGGCGCCGACGACCTGCTCCGAGCGGACGGTGGTTCCGTCGGCGGCCACAACTTGGCCTCCGCGCTGCAGCACGCCGTAGTCGGGGCCGGGCGTGACGCCAAGCTCACGGGCGCGCGCCTCGTCGAAGCTCCCGGGGCGGTCGTGCTCGACGAGGGCATAGCCGTATGCGGTGCCGCGATGGTCGACCGAGAAGCCCTCAAGCGTGAACCCCTTGAAGCCCAGCTGCTCGCCCGGCGCCAGCTCGTAGAGGTCGAGCTCGTAGGGCAGCCGGCCGATCACGGCGGAAAGCTCGGCGACCGTGCGCTCGAGCCCGGGCGGGCCGTAGACGACCAGCGGCAGCTCCCGCCCGCGCAGCGCGAAGGTCTTGAGCATTCCCGGCAGCCCGAGGATGTGGTCTGCATGGAAGTGGGTGAGAAAGATGTGCTCGATGTCGGCCAGCCCGACCGAGCGGATGAGCTGGCGCTGCGTGCCCTCGCCGCAGTCGAAGAGCAGCTGCTCGCCGCCACGCCTGATCAGCGCCGAGGCAAGCCCCCGCCGCGGCGTCGGGGTCGATCCGGCGGTGCCGGCGAAAACCACAGAAAGATTCACCGGCGCCACTCTACAGCGCGGCGAAATACCTCATTTTGTGTCGGTCATTCGCTCAAGCCGGACGCCCCTCCGCCCGAAATCACTTCTATGCATTCGCACGGACGCGAGTCGCTACGCGTACCGAGGGGGAAACTCGATCTCGGACTCCCGGGCAAGGATGCCCGGCCACCGCGCGTCATGCGCGCCTTCGCCATCTACATCGGACTGGCGCTCATCGTCGCTGCCGTGATCATCCTGATGTTCGCCCGGCACAGCAGCGAAGAGGCTTCGCGGCAGGTGGTCAGCGACCACACGAGCCTGCTGGCGGCGACCGTCGTGCCGCGCATGCTCGACAGCGGCGACTGGACGAAGCGACTTACGCCCGATCAGATCAGTGAGATCGACGAACTGGCGTCGAACAGGCTGCTCTCAGGCGAGACGCTGCTGATCCGGCTCTTCACCGCCGACGGCACCGTTCTGTACTCCTCAGATCCCGACGAGATCGGGCGCATGCTCGACGGCCGCGCCGAGCTGCGCGACGTGATCGACGGCGGTGACACCGCGGAGGTCGGCTCGATCGAATCAGGCGGCAGAGACGTGCGCGTGATCCAGGCCTACTCCCCCGTCACCTACGCCGACGCCACCGCCCCGTCAGGGGTTCTGGCCGTCTACAAGGACTACGACATGGCTGCCGGTTCGATCCGCGAGCAGGCAGTGCCACTGGCCGGCTTCATCATCCTCATCTTCCTGCTCGTCTATGCCGCGCTGTTGCCGCTCCTGCGCCGCACGACGAAGCAGATCGCCTTCACCAACGACGAGCTCCGCCGACGCGCCGAAGACCTCAACGACACGCTCCTGCAGCGCGCGGAGATCGAGCAGCGCCTGCGCGAGACGATCAGCGAGCTTGAGCACTCCGAAGAGGCGCTGGCGCTTTCGCAGGAAGAGACGATCATGCGGTTGTCGATCGCAGTTGAGACGCGCGACCAGGAGACCGGCGACCACATCGAGCGGATGGGTCGCTACTGCGCGCTGCTGGCCCAGAAGCGCGGATGGAGCGAAGAGCAGTGCGAGCTGTTGCGGATCGCCGCCCCATTGCACGACGTCGGCAAGATCGCCATTCCCGACGCCATCCTGCTCAAGCCCTCGGGCCTCACCGACGAGGAACGCGCAGAGATGGAGAAGCATGCCGAGATTGGTCACGAGATTCTGGCCGGCTCGGACAGCCCGCTGCTCGATCTGGCCGCGCGCATCGCGCTCAGCCACCACGAACACTGGGACGGCTGCGGCTACCCCAGGGGTCTACGGGGCGAGGAGATTCCGATCGAAGGCCGTATGGCGGCCATCGCCGACGTCTTCGACGCGCTCACCAGCGACCGCGTGTACCGCCCGGCGATGAGCGTCGAACGTGCACTTTCGATCATGGCCGAGGGGCGCGGTTCGCACTTCGACCCAGAGTTGCTCGACCTCTTCTTCGAGTCGATCGCGGACGTGCTCGTGATTCGCGACGGTCAGGTCGCCGAACAGCAGGAGCGCCAGCGCCGCGACCTCGGCAAGCAACGCCGCAAGCGCGCAAGGGCAGGCGCGAAGACCGCCCCGAGCACCGCCGAAGAGGACGATTCGCAACCCCGCTCGATGGTAGGCTGACCGCGGCCTGACGCCACCGGCGCGGGTCGCCTGCGCCCGTAGCTCAGTGGATAGAGCGCTGCCCTCCGGAGGCAGAAGTCGAAGGTTCGAATCCTTCCGGGCGCGCCTCAGCGACGCTGGCTGACGCGCCTCAGCGGCGCTGGCTGGCACGATCTCGCCGATGCTCGGGCTCGGCGGATCGGTCACGACCAGGAGGTCGCTCCCTCACCGCCTGCGCCCTGCGCGTCGACGATCTCGCACCATCCAGCGCCGCTGAGTGGCCGGTTGATTCCCTTTGCGCGATCTCGCCGATGCTTGGGCTTGGCTGTTTCGGTCACGACCAGAAGGTCGCTCCCTCACCGCCTTCGCCCTGCGCGTCGACGATCTCGCACCATCCAGCGCCGCTGAGTGGCCGGTTGATTCCCTTTGCGCGATCTCGCCGATGCTTGGGCTTGGCGGATCGGTCACGACCATGAGGTCGCTCCCTCAGCGCCGTCGCGCTGGGCGTCGACGATCTCACCACATTCAGCGCCTCATGGAGGTGGTGGGTCGCTCCGTCGTCGCCCTGGGCGTCGATCAGTTGCGGGGCTCCAGGAGCACGAAATCTCTCAGTTTGCGGGGTTTCGTCTGGTGACTGACAGGTCACTTCCTCAATCGTCCGTCAGGCGGCCTACTCTCAGTCCACTGTCTTCTAAGGGGGAGGCGTGATGAACCGCATAGACAGCTTGTTCAGTTCGGATCAGCGAACGGGAAACTCGTTGACGATCCACTCGACCGGGTCGATCCCGCCGGAGATCTGCGAGCGCTGCTTTTCAGATCTCGTCCAGCCGCTCGACGCCGAGACGGAGCAGTCCGGAACCGTCACCTTGACCCTGCGGTGCCCCGAGTGCCACCACATCCGCACGGGCGAGTGCTCGTGGGACGAGGCGCGCCAGTTCGGGCGGCACTTCGCCCGTGGCAAGGCCGAGCTTCGCCGCAGCTATTCCGAGCTCGTCGATGAGAACTTCCGCGACGAGCTCGACTGCCTCGTCCTGGCCCTGCACGCCGAGCTCATCGGGCCCGACGACTTCGCCCCTTACCGCTACCCGGCCTGATCGCCGCAATCAACTGCCGCGCACCTGCGCGCGACCAGCCGGACTCTTCACCAGGCCAGCGCCGCATCACTGGCAAAGGCCCTGCTGTACCAGCGCCAGGTCTCGCTCAGTCCGTCTTCGAGCGACCACTGCGGCTTCCAGCCCAGACGTTGCTCGATCAGTGTCGAGTCGAGGTACTGGCGGTCGATCTCGCCGGCCGGTACGCCCTCGCCACGGATGTCCGGCGCAGCCGTGCTGCCAGCCACGTCGAGCAGCGTCTGCACCACCTCGAGGACCGACCACGGCCGCCCGGCACCGGCGTTGAACGCCTGGCCGTGGTTGGCCTTGTCTACCAGCCCGTCTGCCACGGCCAGATACGCCGAGACGGCGTCCTCGGCATAGATGAAGTCGCGCTGCGGCGAGCCGTCCGAGCGGATCACGGGCGCCTCGCCGGCGTGCACCGCACGCACCGCCTCGGGCACGAGGCGCGAGAAGTTGAAGTCACCGCCGCCATAGACATTGGCCAGCCGCGTGACGGCCACAGGCAGCTCGTAGGTCTCGGCGTAGGAACGCGCGATGAGGTCTGCCGCGGCCTTCGACGTGTCGTACGGCCACGTCGGTTGCAGCTTCGCGTCCTCGCGATATGGCAGCTCCACGTGCTGTCCGTAGGCCTTGTCGCTGGATGCGACGACGACGCCGGTCACGCTGGGCGCGAGCCGCGCGGCCTCGAGCACGTTCCAGGTGCCGCGAACGTTGCTCTCGAAGGTCGACAGCGGCGAGCGGTTTGCGACCTCGACGATGGCCTGCGCCGCGAGGTGGAAGACAGTGGTCACGCCGTACTCGTTGAGCACGCGCAAGAGCTCAAGCGGATCCGCAAGGTCGCCGCTGACGACGTTGCAACGCTCCTCGATCCCCTCGAGCACGAGGTACGAGCGCGCGGGATTGTCGCGGCGCAGCAGGACGACCTCTGCGCCGTCCTCGATGAGCCGGCCAGTCAGCCGTCCGCCGATGAAGCCGTAGCCGCCCGTCACGAGCGCGATCTGGCCGCGCCTGCTCATGCCGCACCCTCAACCAGCGCCGCCCGCCCGGCGAGCCACGGTGGTCGCCCGCCACGACAGAGCCGGTTGAGCTCGAGGGCGTCCTTGAAGGTGTCCATGCAGTCCCAGAAGCCCTCGTGCCTGTAGGCGTGCAACTGCCCCGCCGCCGCAAGATTCTCGAGCGGCCTGCGTTCGAGCACGTCGTCGGCCGCCACGAACTCGAGCGCCCCGTCCTCCATCCACATGAATCCGCCGTTGATCCAGTTCTGCAGCCGCGGCTTCTCGACGAAGCCCTCGATGCGGTCGCCCTCCCCCAGTCGCACCTCGCCCCAGGGACTGCGCGGCCGGGTCACGGCGATCGTGGCGAGGCCGCCGTGGCCGCGGTGGAAGGCCAGCTCCTCGCGCAGGTCGATGTCGGCCACACCGTCGGCATAGGTCAGCGCGAAGGCGCCGCCGGCCAGCCGCTGGCGTACGGCGTGGAGGCGACCGCCGGTAGGCGTGTCCTCCCCGGTGTCGACGCAGTCGACGTTCCAGACGCCGTCGCGAACCTCAGCGAAGTCTTCCACGGCCGACTCGATGTCGGCCGAGCGCCAGCCCGTAAGCAGCAGGAAGTCTGTGAAGCCCTGCGCCGCGTACATCGCCATGACGTGCCAGACGATCGGCTTCTCGCCGACGCCCACAAGCGGCTTGGGAGCATCCTCGTCTCCGCGCGAGATCCGCGTCCCACGCCCGCCGCAGAGGATTACGACTGGCGGTTCAGCAGCCACCGGCGACGGCTGGGAGGATGGTCACTTCGCCGCCCTCGGCGACGTTCGTGCCCAGCCCCTCACCGAAGCGGATGTCCTCGTCTGCGACGTAGACGTTGACGAAGCGGCGCAGCTGGCCGTCCTCGCTGATGCGGTCGCGCAGTTCCGGGAAGTCGGTGTAGAGAGCTTCGAGCACGTCACCGACAGTACCGGCCGTGGAAACCTCAACGGTTGCCTGGTTTCCGACGACCGGGCGCAACTGCGCCGGAATCTTGACTGTCACTGCCATCTTCAGATCTGCCTTTCGTGGATGCGTTGGGTGATTCTGTCGTGACCGCTTCAGGCCTCGACGGGAACGGGAGTGAGCGCGTCGAAGGCCTCGACGGTCGGCTCGATCTCATACTTCTCGAACGTGCCGCGCGCCGCGTCGAGCGTCTTCAAGCCCTCGCCGGTCACATAGGCGACGACGGTCTCGTCGCGATCGATGAGGCCCTTGTCGGCGATCTTCTTGAGCGTCGCGATCGTGACGCCGCCGGCGGTCTCGGTGAAGATGCCTGTCGTGTGCGCCAGCAGCTTTATGGCGGAGCGGATCTCATCGTC
>JBIQMF010000028.1:0-11843 GCA_044463545.1 Solirubrobacterales bacterium | reverse complement strand
GCCAGCGTCGTCTTCGGCAAGTTCAGCAAGAAGATCAGCTTCAAGAAGCGGGCCAAGCTGGCAAAGGGCTTCAAGAACTCGAGCAAGCGACCGAAGGGTGCTGCGCTGAGGGTGATTGCCAGCGAGCGCGTGCGCGGCACGCTCCGCCTGCTGAGTCGCAAGGGCAAGGCGCTCAAGGGCTCGCAGAAGATCACGCTGCGCGCCGGTACGAGCTACCTGAGCTTCCGCGGCAAGTGGGGCGGCAAGCGGTTGAAGCGCGGGAAGTACACGCTGCGCTTCACGTCTAGTGCTTTGAAGGACGCCAAGAAGGCAGCGCTCAACGTCGTGCGCTGAGCGCTGCCCCTGCGAGGACGTTGGCGAAAGGTCGATCGCTGCGACTACTTGGCGTTGTAGTCGTAGGTGTTCGGGACGCCGCCCTGCGTCCACTTGACGGTGGCCGAGTCCTTGTTGTTGTAGACGACGCGCACCTTCTTGAGCTCGGCGATCGTTGCGCCCGGGATCTCGCGCGTGACCCAGCCCTGGTAGCCGAAGTCGCCGACGCCGGTGATCCTGAGCGTCGGGACGCCATTCTTGGCGTAGGCGACCGCGACGACGCAGTTCTTGGCCAGCGAGACGCTGTAGACAGTGACCGCGTCGTCCTTTGCTCCAAGCTGGCCGGCCTGCGTCTGCTTGGGGTACTTCGATCCCTTGCGGAAGAACTTGTAGGGGATCACCTTGAGGTACTTCGCCCCCGCGTCCCAGCCGCTGCCGCGCTTGGACTCGGAGAAGAAGACGGCGCAGTTCTTTTTTACTGCCCGCACGTGGCTGGTCTTCTTGATGCCGCCCCACTCGGCGATCGTGCCGGTGAACTTGTGTGACTCGCTGCAGAAGAAGTACTCGGTCGGGCGCTTCGTCGTGTAGAGGAAGAACTTGGCGGCCTTGACCTTGCTGACGAGCTTGCCCTTGGCGCTCTTGCCCTTTTTCTGACACCAGGTCTGCTTCCTTTTCTTCTTGGCGATCTGCGCCTGCGGCTCGGCATCGTTGTGCGCGGCCGTTGAGATGGCGACGGGCGCGGCGAGCGCGAGGATCAGGACGATTGGGAGGAGCAGCCGAGTTTTCATAGCTGACCAAACTACCAAGAGGTAGCGGTGTGGGCCACCGCACGCCCAGCAGCGCGCTGCGGCAGCGGGTCGCGCGGCAGCCGCTCAGGCCACTTGTGCGCCCGGCAGCTCTTCGGGCTGCTCGCGCAGTTTGCGCGCGCGCAGCTCGCCCAGCTCGACGGGGTCGCCGCCCAGCGCGATGGCGTGCTCGCAGGCGGCGATGCAGTCGGCGACGTTGCCAGTGCGGTCAAGGCCGTGCGCCAACGCCGTCCAGACGGCCGGCGAGTGCTCGTCGATGCGCTGGGCGGCGCGCGCCGACTCGAGCGCCTGGGCCTCATCGCCCAGCAGGTGATTGGCCAGCGAGAGGTCGAGCAGCGTCTCGACATCAGAGCCCTCCGCGCGGCGGGCGCGCGTCAGCGCCTCGCGCGCCGCCTCGGGCTGCAGCAGGCGCAGGCGCAGGGCGCCCAACCGCGCCCACGCGCTGCCGTCGCGCGGGTTCGTGGCGCACTCGCGCTCGGCCGACTCGGCGGCAAGCTCATGCAGGCCCATAGCCTCATAGAGCCGCATGGCGTAGCGGTGCGGCGCCGGCCGCCCCGGCTCGACGCGCACCCAGGCGCGCACGCTGCGGGCTGCGGCCTCCATGTCGCCGGACTGCCAGAAGGCGACCGTCATCAGGCGGTGGATCGTGGGGTCGTGCTCGTCGGCGTCACGCGCGTAGATGAGGCGCTCGGCGGCCAGCGCAAAGTCGCCCTCGGCCATCGCGTGCTCGGCTGCCAAGAGGTAGCGGCGGGCGCGGTCCTTGGCGTCGTCGGGCTTGTTGAACTCGACGAAGTCGAGGGTTCCGGCCGGCACCGTGCGCACGCCGATCTCGAAGTCGATGCGCGCCCACTGCTGGACACTCTCGCCCTCACCGGTGAAGTAGATGCCGAGGATGCTGCCGACTCCCCACTCGGGGTAGGCGTTGCAGCGGGCGTAGCGGTAGACGACCGAGTGGTCCGGCACCTGCGCGCCGAAGGGGTCGTTCTTGGCGCGGTCGGCGCGCTGCTCGGCCGCGCGCTGGGCCTCCTCGTAGGCGCGGCGGCCCTCCTCGGCGCGGCGCCTGCGGGCGGCCTCGGCGCTGGCCCGCATAGCGTTGGCCGTGATCGAACCCTTGGGCATCGTCGCCAGCAGCGACTCGAGGTCGTCGGCGGCCTTGTTGAGGACCTTGATGTGGTCTTCGTGTGCCTGCCGCTTGCCCGGCGGTGCGATGTCCGGGTGCCAGCGCTTGGCCATCTTCTTGCGCGCCTGCTGGACGTCGTCGAGTCCGAACGGCGCCTCAAGCTCGAGCAACATCGAAAGCTGCTCGATGTCGAGGATCACGGATGAGGGGGTGTGCGCCACGGCAGCAGATTTTACATTTGCGGCTGCCCGCAGGAGGCGGCTGTAGGCTTGTCGGCTGTGAACGTCACCTCGATCGGAGCAGCCGCCCACCAGCCACAGGCCGTCAAGAAGGATCGGCGTGTCGCGCTGATCGCCGGCGGCGCAGGCGGAATCGGCACCGAGGTGGCCAAGGAGTTGCTGCTCGACGGCATGGCCGTGGCGATCGGCGACGTCGACCCGCAGAAGTGCGCAGCGGTGGCCGGGCAGTTGACGCAGGACGTCGCCGGCGCCGAAGTGATCTGGGTCGAGCTCAACATCACCGAGCAGTCGTCGGTCGTGCGCGCGTGCGGCGAGGTGCAGCAGCGCCTGGGTCCGGTCGACGCTCTCATCAACGCCGCCGGCTTCAACCACGCCCTGCCGCTGTTGAAGACCGACGAGGCCTACTGGAAGCAGATGATCGACACCAACCTGATCGGCGGCATCCGCCTCACCCAGGCAGTGCTGGGCGGGATGATCGAGCGCGGCTACGGCCGCATCGTGCACATCGCCGGCGAGGCCGGTCGCGCCGGTGTCGCAGACCAATCTTTGATGAGCGCGGCAAACGGCGGCACGATCGCCTTCGTCAAGGCGATGGCCCGCGAGGTGCTCGACAAGGGCGTCACCGTCAACTGCCTCTCTCCGGGGCCCACGGCCACGCCGATGCTCGACCAGATGATCCAGTGGGCCGACGACGCGGCCGCGATGGTCGCTTCGCTGCGCGGCGCCGTGCCGATGGGGCGCCTCGGCCAGCCGTCAGACATCGCGCCCGTGGTCGCCTTTCTGGCCAGCGAGGGCGCAGGTTTTGTCACCGGCCAGACGATCAGCGTCTCCGGCGGCATGACGATGGTCTGAGGCGTTCGGTACCTGATCTATTTGGTACCAATGGCCTTCAACATCAAAGACGACGCGACAGTGGATCGGCTGCGCGAACTGGCAAAGATCGAGGGTGTCTCGATGAACGCCGCAGCCGCCAAGGCCGTCGAGGAATCGCTTGCTCGGGCGCGGCGCGGAGATGTTGCCCAGCGGCTCTTGGAGCTCGGCGCGCAGTTTCGCGCAGATGCCGACCCGGAGTGGCTTGCGATGACCAAGGAAGAGTTGGATGCCGAGATTTACGATCCTGAGACTGGTCTGCCCTGGTGATTGTTGACGCCTCGGCAATTGTCGCGATCCTTCAGAGTGAAGACGAGGCCCCGAAATTCGCAAGGGCGATGACTTCAAGCAGACCGATCTGAAGTCGGCGCTCGGCTGACTCAGTTGCGGCCGAACAGGGTTGCCGGCGACTTCGGCTTGCCCGAGATGTCGCCGACGAACACGCCGTCGAGGTCGTTCGCGGTTCCGGGGCGATCGACGAATCGCTGCTGGAGAGCGTCGAAGCGGGCGTCGTAGCGGTCGGTCAGCGCCTTGTGGCCCGCATTTGCGTCAGTGAAGCGGGTCCGCGCGAACGAGACGAGCAACTCACAGACGAGATCGGCGAGCTGGAGTCCGACGTGGTTGTCGCTCTGCCCGAACGAGGGGAGCTCTGCGATCCGCGGCAACTGGTCTCCGGCTCCGTGGAACTTCTGCAGGTACACCGCGTGCGCGACCGCCTTGTTCGCCCCGGGGTGGCGGTTGTCGCCGACGACGACTCCGTAGTGGTCGAGCGCCTCGAGCCGATCATTGAACCGCGTACACGTCAGCTGGACTGCGCGGTTGTAGAGGTCCTCACCCTTGGACGGCGTGCCGGGGTCCTTGATGAAGACGCGCCCATGCAGCCTGGCGTCGTGTTGCTCGAGAATCTCAAAGACCCTGTCGTAGACATGGAACGCAACCCATTGAGTGCCTCTGTCCGTTGCGAACTGGCGCATCCGCTGACCCTTGATCTCGGGCAGCAGGATCTTCTGTTGGTCGTGTTCGTGCTTGAGCGGACGATCCGTGATCTCGTCCTTCAGCGCGACGAGTTGCGCGTTCATCGAACGCAGTTCACGGCTGTTCACTGCCAGTCCGCCGAGAGCGAAGACCGGAGACAAGGTGCGGTCGACGGAGTCTGCTTCGAGCGATCGCGTGTCCCCCGACTCGTCGAAGTAACAAACGTGCATGGCTCAAGATCGACCGCGCGGGGCGATCGCTTGAACAAGCTCGAAACCTTCCTGCGGCCCACCCCGCGGGACGGGCTGTAGGAGGATTTTGAGCTTGGAGTCAGCCGCCGGTGCGGATGACGGGAGAGTGCTGGGCGACTTGCGGCAGCTCGAAGTCGAGCGGCTCGGCCGCTTCCTGGAAGATCGGCAGCTCGACCGGGGTCGCCGCGATGATGCCGCGGGCGGCCTGGCGGATGGCCTGGGCTGCGGGCTCGTCGGGGTCTGAGACGACCAGCGGCACGCCGGCGTCGGCCTGTTCGCGCAGCGGCTCGGAGATCGGCGCCTTGGCCAGCAGCGGCACGTCGAGCTCGTCGGCCAGTTGCTGGCCGCCGCCCTCGCCGAAGATCGTGAAGCGCTCGCCCGAGGGGGTCGTGAACCCGCTCATGTTCTCGATCACGCCGAGCACCTCGATGTTGACCTTCTTCGACATGTCGGCGCTGCGCTTGGCGACCTGCTGGGCGGCCGGCTGCGGCGTCGTGACGATCACAAACTTACTCTGCGGCAGCAGCTGGGCCAGCGTCATCGAGACGTCGCCGGTGCCCGGCGGCAGGTCGAGCAGTAGGTAGTCGAGCTCGCCCCAGTCGACGTCCTCGAGAAACTGCTGGATGGCCTTGTGCAGCATCGCGCCGCGCCAGACGACGGCGGCGTTCTCCTCGATGAAGAAGCCGATCGACATCACCTGCAGGCCGCCGGCGGCATCGACCGGGATGATCTTCTGCTTGTCGTTGACCTTGGGGCGCTGGTTGACGCCCAGCATGCGCGGGATCGAGTAGCCGTAGACGTCGCAGTCGACGACGGCGACCTTGTTGCCCTCGAGCGCCAGCGCGGCGGCCAGGTTGGCCGTCATCGTGCTCTTGCCGACGCCGCCCTTGCCGCTGCCGACGCAGATCACGTTGCGCACCTGCGCGAGCGCCCCTTCGGGCAGCGAGCCGCGGCCGAGTTTGCTGCGCAGCTCTGACTTCTCGGAGTCGCTGAGGACGTCAAAACCGACGTTCACGACCTCGACCCCGTCGAGCCTGCCGACGCTCTCGGCGACGCCGTTGGTGAAGTGGGAGCGCACCGGGCAACCCGGTGTCGTAAGCGAGACGACGACATCGACGACGCCGCCGTCCTTGATCTCAACCGAGCGCACCATTCCGAGATCGACGATCGAGCGGCGCAGCTCGGGGTCGATCACGGTGCGCAGTGAATCGCGAATTTCTTCTTCGGTGGGCACGGTTCGATTATCGCAGGGCGATCTGCCGACCACTGTCGCCATCGTCACAAGCGCCGATCGGGGGCCTGGGGGCCTGCCGCAAACGCTCCACACAACCGGCGCATGACCAGGCAGGGGCGGGCGCGCGGCGCCGGGCGCCGCTCGGGAGAGGTCGCGGAAATCCGCGGTCGGTCAGTTGCCTGCCGAGCGCGCGCGGCGCTCGCAGGGCGTGCAGTGGGCCTCGTAGCCGTGCGGGAAGATCTGCACGGTCAGCTTGGCACCACACTCACTGCAACGGCGGTTGACGTCGTACTCGCGCTCGGCATCGAGCTCGGCGCGGGCCTGTGCGATACGGCGGACGTCCAACGCCTCGGCTTCGCGAGTGAGTTGTCCTGGCTCAAACATGGGGGTTCAGAATCCTTCTGGGGGTTGTTGCTAGATGACCTCGCCGACTGCCTTGATCGGCATTTTCATCTCTTCGATCATCGCGAGGTCGTTTCCTACATTCTGACCAAGGGTGGTCAGATAGTTGCCGGTGATGAGCGCGTTGATGCCCGACTTGAGACCCATACCCTGCAGGTCTCCGAGCGTGATCTCGCGGCCACCGCCGAAACGCAGTGTCGTGCCCGGCATGATCAGGCGGAAGAGCGCGATCGTGCGGATCGCCTCGGTCGGCGTGACCAGCTCGCGGTCCTCCATCGGAGTTCCGGGGCGCGGGTTGAGGAAGTTCATCGGCACCTCGTGCGGGTCAAGCTCGGCCAGCTGGAAGGCGAACTCGATGCGCTGCTCGCGCGTCTCGCCGAGGCCGATGATGCCGCCGCTGCAGAGCTCCATCCCACTCTCGCGCACCAGTTCACAGGTGCGGCGACGGTCCTCCCAGGTGTGCGTGGTGCAGACGTTGGGGAAGTAGCTCTCGCAGGCTTCGAGGTTGTGGTTGTAGCGGTGGACGCCGGCCTCGGCAAGCTCCTTGGCCTGGTCCTCGGTGAGGATGCCCAGTGACGCTGCGACGTCGAGCCCAGGGACGTTGTCGTAGACGAGGCGTGTGCACTCGATCACGTGGTCCATCAGGCGGCGGTCGGGGCCGCGCACGGCGTAGACGATGCAGAACTCTGTGGCGTCGGTCTCGGCCGTGGCCTTGGCGGCGGCCAAGAGCTGCTCGGGCGGGATGAACCCGGTCGGCGCGACCTCGGAGTCGAAGACCGACGACTGCGAGCAGAAGGTGCAGTCCTCGGGACAGCCACCGGTCTTGCCGGAGATGATTGATTCGACTTCGACCCACTCGCCGCAGTAGTCGAGGCGCACCCGGTGCGCGAGATCGGTGAGGTGCCCGAGCTGGTCGTCGGGCAGGTTCTGGATCTCGATCGCTTCATCGAAGGTGATGCGACCACGTTCTTCAAGCAGGCGCTGCTCGACGACCTTGAGAATTTCAGCGGGCTCGCTGGCCGGCTCGATCGGAAGAGTTGTTCGCTGCGTCATAAGTGCGAGTTTAGGCAGCGCTCTGGTCAGCGAAGGCCTGAAACAGCCCCGTCAGCACTCCGCTGGCGATCTGCTCCTCAATTTCTGCAGCGAGTTCGGCCCGCATCGCCTGTTTGGTCAGTTGGTAGGCCATCGGCGAAAGTCCGGCCGCGCGCTCGGCCAGGGCATCCACGCGGGCGTCGAACTGCTCGGCCGGTACGAGCTCGTCGAAGTAGCCGAGCTCGAGCGCCCGTTGTGGGCGGAAGGTCTCGCCGTGCAGCAGGCCCGATCCGAAGGCTGCGGGCACCAGATGCGCCTGGGCCAGCTTCATCGCGAAGCCGCCGAAGGGGATCCCGAGGTCCACCTCGTTGAGCCCGGTCTTGTAGTCGCCGGCGACGGCGACCGAGCGGTCGCAGGCCAACAGAATGATCGCCCCGCCAGCGATGGCGTGACCGGTCACGGCGGCGATCACAGGCTTCTTGAACACGAAGATGCGCTGGGCCAGACGCGCCATGTTGGGGCCGATCCGACCCAACTCGTCGCGGTCGATCGTCTGCATCCATTTGAGGTCCATGCCGGCCGAGAAGAAGCCGTCGCGCCCGCGCAGCACCACCGCGCCGACCGACTCGTCGGCCTCGGCCGCGTCGAGCAACTCGAAGTAGCGCTCAAAGATTGCATTGGTCAGCGTGTTGGCGCCGCCGTCGTCGTGCGTGATCGTGACGACGCGGCCGCTCCGGCTGGTGCCTAAAACTTGATCGCTCATGCCGTTGACGATACCGCCGGGCCTGCCCGGGGGGCAGCGCGGGCGCCGAGACGCGCTGCAAGGGCGTCGTCGCCACACGGTCCGCTGACGCTGCAGCCGAGTTTGCAGTGACTGCAACAGGGGAAGCTCGAAGGCAAGGATTGTCGCTGGCGACTTTCAAGCTCGCGGCCCAGTGGCCCGATACCCGTGTCGTCCCCCTTCCATGACCAGCTCAAGCGCCCACGATCCCAACCGCTCATCGCGGCTCGAAGACTTCGGCATGCTCGCCGACCGAGAGCTCTTCCGCCGCCTGGCGCTTGCGATGCTGGCGTTCGGCGTGCTGCTTGAGGTGATGTATTCGGCCTTCTTCGAGGCACCCGACTGGACCGACTTCGTGGCCGTGGGCCAGACGCTGGCTGCCGTTGTCTTCGTGCTGCTGATCCCCTGGGACCGCGTCAACGCGCGCTGGCTGATCGTGCCGGCGCTGCTGGGCATCGCGGCCGTGGCACTCATCGCGATCGGCGACGACGTCGCCATCGGCATGTCCTTCCTCTTCCTGCCGGCCGCCGTGCTCATGGTCTTCTACTGGGACGACCTCTTGGCGCGCGTGGCGGTGATGCTGCCGATCTGCGTGCTCTACCTGCTCGTCCCCTGGCTCTGGGGCGACAGCGAGCGGCTGACCGAGGCCGTGGCCACGCTGCCACTGCTGATCGGCAGCGGCATCGTGCTGGGGATGATGTTCAGCCGCTTCCGCGCGGCGTCGGTCGAGCAGGCGCGCTATCGCGGCACGATCACCGCACTGCTGATGGCGATCGACGCGCGCGACGACTACTCGGCGGCCCATTCGTCGGATGTCTTGTCGCTGGTGCTGGCCGTCGCCGAGGCACTCGAGCTCGACGAGAAGCAGGCGCTGCACGTGGCCGACGTTGCGCTCCTGCACGACGTCGGCAAGATCGGTATTCCCAGCGAGATCCTCGTCAAGCCGACGACGCTGACCGAGGAGGAGTGGGAAGTCGTGCGCCGCCACCCCGTCGTCGGGCAGCGCATCCTCTCCGAGGTGCCGGGCTTTGAGGATGTCGCAGGCGACGTCCGCCATGAGCACGAGCGCTGGGACGGCACCGGCTACCCCGACGGACTTGCCGGCGAGGAGATTCCGATCGCCAGCCGCATCGTGCTGGCCTGCGACGCCTACCGGGCGATGCTCTCCGAGCGCCCCTACCGCGACGTGCTCAGCGAAGAAGAAGCGCGGCGCGAGCTGCAGGAGGGCGCGGGCAGCCAGTTCGACCCGGCCGTCGTCAAGGCGCTCATCGGCGAGCTCGACGCGCGCCGACGCAAGGAGGCCGTGTGAGCATGACCGAGCCGCTGACCAGCCTGCCCAACGACCCGCAACGCGCCCAGCAGCTGGCGCGCGAAGAGCGCGTGATGATGTCGTGGTCGCTGGCGTTCATCTTCTTCGCCGGCATCGGCTTTGTCGCGCTGTGGGCGGCGCTCATCGAGCAGTCGGACATCTTCACCTACGTCGGCGCCTTCGTGCTGCTGATCTGCGGCGGCATCGCGCTGCTGCTGGCCGGCTACGAGTTCTCAAAGCGCGTCTTCGCCCTGCTGATGACGGTCGGCATCGCCGTGCAGGTGGTGCTGACCCTGCACTTCGACCAGGGCAACACGGGCTTCTACCTGCTGCTGCCGGCCTTCTACACCGTCGTCTTCTTCTGGCGCGACCGCGCCGTGCTTGTGAGCGCCCTGCTCGTGATCGTCGCCGCCTTCGTCGCCGAGCCACTGCTCGTCGGCGGCGAGACGGCGCTGGCGCGCGTGGTCACCACGACGCCGATCTTTCTGGCGCTGGTGCTGACGACGGGCCACCTCGGCGCAGAGGCCGCGCAGATGCGCAGCAACCGCGGCCGCTTCGAGTCGACAATCTCCTCGCTGCTGGTCGCCCTGCAGGAGCGCGACGGCTACACCGCCGACCACTCCGAGGAGACGGTTGAGCTGGCGCTGGCCGTGGGCGAGCGCCTGGGCATCGACGAAGACGAGCGCACTGTGCTTGCTGACGTTGCGCTCCTGCACGACATCGGCAAGATCGGGATCCCCAACGAGATCCTCAACAAGACGGGCGGACTCGACGCGGGCGAGTGGGAGTTCATGAAGCGTCACCCCGAGATCGGCGAGCGCATCGTCGCGCCGGTGCCGGGATTCTCTGAGGTCGCCAAGGCCATCCGTCACGAACACGAACGCTGGGACGGCACCGGCTACCCCGACGGCATCAGCGGCGCCGAGATCCCGCTGGCCAGCCGCATCGTGCTCGTCTGCGATGCCTTCCACGCCATGATCACCGACCGCCCCTACCGCAAGTCGATCGGGATGCAGGCGGCGCGCAGCGAGCTCGTCAGCAACAGTGGCAGTCAGTTCGACCCGACCGTGGTGTCTGCTCTGCTCGACGTGCTCGACAACGAGGGGCTGCCCGAGTCGGTCGGACGCGCGCGCTGGACCGCCAGCGGGGTCGGCGCGGGCGCGGTGGGTGACCCTTCCGGCGGCGACGCTGCCGCAGACTGAGCAGCGATTCTTGCCCGCTCAGGAGTTGCCTGCTGCAGCGGCCGCCTGCGGCACGCTCGGGCCCTCGCTCAGTCCGAAGCGGTCGTGCAGGCGGCGCATGAAGCGCGGTGCCCACCAGTTGTATTCGCCGAGCAGCGCCATCAGGGCCGGCACGAGCAGCGCGCGGATCAGCGTGGCGTCGATCGCCACCGCCAGCGCTGTGCCGATTCCGAGCTGCTTGATGAAGATGATCCCCGAGAGGCTGAAGGCGCCGATGGCGACGCAGAAGAGCAGCGCCGCCGAGGTGATCACGCGGCCCGTGCGGGCGACCCCCTGGGCCACAGACTCGGTGTTGCCGAGGCCCTGCTCGCGCAGCTCCTTGATGCGGCTGAGCAGGAAGACCCCGTAGTCGGTCGCAAGCGCGAAGGCGATCACGAAGAGCAGCACCGGCTGGGTCATCTCTAGCGCCCCCTGCGACTTGTACTGCAGCAGGCCCTCGAGGTGTCCCTCGCCGAAGATCCAGGTCAGGATGCCGAAGGTCGCGCCCAGCGTCAGGAGGTTCATCACGAAGGTCTTGATCGGCAGTACGACGCTGCCGGTCATGAGGAAGAGCACGACGAAGGTGATGCCGAGGATCAACAGCAGCGCAATCGGCACGCGCTCGAGAATCGTGGCGCGCTGGTCGACGAAGTCGGCCGTGATCCCGCCGACGCGGTGTTCGCTCAGCGAGCCCAGCTTGCGGATCTCCTCCACGGCGGTCAGCGCGCTCTCGGCGTAGAGATCCTCGCGCGTGATGACGTCGAAGCTCCAGGTGTCCTTGCCGAAGTAGACGGGCGGGCCGACGCTGACGACGTCGGGCACGTCGTCCACGAGCTGACGCAGGCGCGCCACCTGCGCGGCGTCCTCGCGCGCGGCGTCGACCTGCACGAGCACGGTCGAGCTGCGTTCCTTTGAGAACTCCTCGTGCTGGATCGTCTGCACCTGGTGGGCCTGGTTCTGCTCGGGCAGCACGCTGGCGTCGACCGAGGTGAAGCTGAGGCCGCGCAGTGGCAGCATGAGGAAGAGGATGAGCCCCGTGACGAGCACGGTCACCACGAGCGGCCGCCGCATCACGCCGCTGGCCAGGCGGTACCAGCGCTGGGTCGTGCGGTCGACCGGCGAGCGCGCGATCGAGAAGCGGTCGAGGCGCGGCCCCAGCAACATCAGCGCAGCGGGCAGCACGGTCAGCGAAACCAGCGCCGATGCCAGCGCCACGGTGGCGCCGGCGAAGGCCATCGAGTAGAGGAACTTGAGCGGGAAGATCCCGAGCACGAGCACAGCGCCGGCGACCG
>JBIQMF010000027.1:0-11966 GCA_044463545.1 Solirubrobacterales bacterium | reverse complement strand
GTTCTTTCCGTCGTAGTTGGCCGTGATCGTGACCGCGCCGAGGTTGGCCCCTTCGCCGACATCGGCTTCTCCGATGTAGGAGAGGTGGGGGACCTTGGCCCCGGCGGCGATCTTCGAGTTCTTGATCTCCACGAAGGTGCCGGCCTTGGCACCCTCACCGAGTTCGGCGTCCGGGCGCAGGTAGGCGAAGGGGCCGACGCTGGCGCCGGCGCCGACGCGGGCCTGCACGAGGTAGGAGTGCAGGACGGTGGCGTCGTCGCCGATCTCACTGTGGGCGATCGTGCTCTGTGGGCCGATCGTGGCGCGCTGACCGATCTCGGTCGTGCCGCGCAGATAACAGCCGGGCTCGATCACGCTGTCCTGCCCGATCATCACGGCCGCCTCGATCCACGTCGTGTCGGGGTCGACCACGGTCACCCCGGCCAGCTGGTGGTCGGCGATGATGCGGGCGTTCATCAACTGCTGCACCTGGGCGAGATCGACACGGTCGTTGACGCCCAGCATCAGCGACGGGTCGTCGAGCTCGAACGCGACAACCTGCTCGCCGTGGCTCTTGAGGATCGGCAGCACGTCGGGCAGGTAGTACTCGCCCTGGGCGTTCGCGTTGCCGACCTCGGCCAGCGCCGCGAAGAGCTTCTCGCGGTCGAAGGCGTAGATGCCTGCGTTGACCTCGTCGATCAGCAGCTCGTCGTCGGTGGCGTCGCCGTCGGCCTTGGTTTCGACGACCTTCTGGACCTCGCCGCCCGCGTCGCGCACAACGCGGCCGTAGCCGGTCGGGTCTTCGAGCCTCGCGGTGACCACGACCATCGCCGCGCCCGACTGGCGCCGGGCCGCTGCGAGATCCTCGACGAAGCCGGCGTCGATCAGCGGCACGTCGCCGCTGAGCACGATCACCTGGTCGGCGTCGCCGATCGCCTCCTCGGCGGCCTTGACGGCGTCGCCGGTGCCGTTGGCCTCCTGCTGGGTCGCCGTCATCGTGCCGCCGGGCAGGATGTCGGCGAAATCGTCGTCGGGTCCGGTGATGACGATCGTCTTTTCCGCGCCGGCGTGCTGCGCTGCGAGGATCGGATAGACGAGCATCGGCAGGCCGGCCACGCGGTGTCGCACCTTCGTCAACTCTGACTGCATGCGGGTGCCCCTGCCGCCGGCCATGATCGCGACTGCTCCTACTGAACTCATGGGTGGCAGCTTACGAGCAGCACGCCATCCGGGGCGCGCGGGTTACTCGCCGATGGCGAAGTGCGGGTTCTCGATTATGCAGAAGAGGCTGCCGTCGGGCAGGCGGAACCGTCCGACCTTGATCCCGTCGCCCGTGTCGGTCACCTCGGCGACGGTCGTGGCGCCTCTGGCCCGCAGTTCCTCGGCGGCGGCGTGGGCGTCCTTCACGCCCCAGTACGACTGCACGCCGTCGGCGACGTCCGAGTTGGGGTCGATGCCCAGCTCATAGCCGCCGACGTTGTAGCCGACGTAGAAGGGCTCGTCGAAGTAGGGCTTGATGCCCAGCAGTTCGTTGAACTGGGCGACGCTGGCGGCCAGGTCATCGGTCGGGTAGATCGTCGTGCGCAGACCCAGGAGTTCCATCGCGCAAACCTACTGTGGCTGGGCCGGGAAGCGCGCCGCCCAGGGGCGAGCCTCTTCGAGCTGGGCCGCCAACTGCAGCAGCGCACCCTCGCTGCCCAGCGCTCCGTTGAACTGCACGCCCAGCGGCATGCCGTCGTCGGTCCAGTGCAGCGGGACATTGACGGCCGGGCGGCCGGTCAGGTTGGCCAGCTGGGTGTAGGGGACCCAGCCGAGGTTGTCGTCGATCATCTGCTCGATGATGCCGGTCTTGAGCATCGCCTTGCCGGCGTGCAGGCGCTGCACGACGCGCGCGGCCTTCTGCAGGCCGGGTGCGGTCTCAAGCTCGCCGATCTTGACCGGACGGCGCGAGATGGTCGGCGTCAGGAAGTAGTCGTAGGTTTCGTGGAAGCGCGCCAGCGCGTGCACGTACTGCATGTTGTTGAAAAGCGCGCTCTGCGCTGCGATCACGCCGTTCGCCCGGCCGATCTCGGCCATCGCCCGGGTGTCGGCCTCAAAGTCTGCGTACCTGGCACCCAGCTGCTGGCGGATGAGCTCGACCTGCGCGGCACACTGCGCGAACCAGATCGTCAGAAAGTCGGCGGCCAGCGCCTTGTCGTCGTAGGGCGGGTCGATCTCCTCGACGTCGTGGCCGAGCTCGGTCAGCAGCGATGCGGCGTCCTCGACGGCACGCACGGCGTCCGGGTGTGGCTCAGCCGTGATCGCCGAGCGCGCCGAGTAGCCGATGCGCAGCTTCTTGGGTGAGCCCTGCATCTGTTCGAGGAACGGTGTCTCGGGCAGAGCGACGGCGTAGTCGGCGTACGGGTTCTCGGCGACCATCGCGTCGAGCAGCGCCGCCGAATCGCGCACCGAACGGGTGACGACGCCCTGCACGGCCATGCCGAACATCGGCTCGCCGGTCTGCGGGCCGTAGGGCGAGAGGCCGCGGCTGCACTTGAGTCCGACGAGGCCGTTGCAGGCGGCCGGGATGCGGATCGACCCGCCGCCGTCGCTGGCACCCGCGGCGGGCACGATTCCGGCAGCCACCGCCGAGGCCGAGCCGCCGGAGGAACCGCCCGGGGTGCGCGAGGTGTCCCAGGGATTGCGGCAGGGGCCCCACAGCTCGGGCTCGGTGATGCCCTTGGCGCCGAGCTCGGGGGTGGCGGTCTTGCCGAAGATCACGAGTCCGGCGTCGAGGAAGCGCTGGGTCGTCAGCGAGTGCTCCTCGGCGATCCAGTTCTGCAGCGCGCGAGAGCCGAAGGTGGTGGGGTAGCCCTTGTACTCCTGGGACAGGTCCTTGAGCAGGAAGGGCACGCCGGCAAAGGGGCCGGACAGCTGGCCGGCGGCCTGGGCGTCGGCCTCTTTGTCGATGTCGATGACGACGGCGTTGAGCTTGGGGTTGACCTCGTCACGCCGCTTACGCGCAAGCTCAAGCAGCTCGGCCGGGGTCACTTCCTTCTGCTCGACGAGCTGGGCAAGCCCCGTCGCGTCATGGCTCATGTATTCCTGAAGATCCACGTGCTTCTCCTGTCTGGTGTTCGACTTGGCTCTGCTCGGATTGCCGTTGCTTGATCTGCCATCGACTGGGGCGGCAGGACTCGAACCTGCGATCCCGGGACCAAAACCCGGAGCCTTACCAGCTTGGCCACGCCCCACTGCGCTACCGCGGGTGTTGATCGTACTGCCGCAGCACCACCCCCGAACAAGCGGGATTCATTGCATGCCTCCGGCATGCAAGCCCAAACCCCGCACCAAAACCCCATAAACAAGCGGTTTGCTTTGCATGCCTCCGGCATGCAAGCCCAAACCCCGCACCAAGACCCCATGAACAAGCGGAATCTCTTGCATGCCTCCGGCATGCAAGGTCGCGACGGGCGGGGTTTGAGCGACGACGGGCGTCGATTGACTGCCGGCGTGCGGGGTTTGACTGCCGTCACGGGCTGTCTTGGGCGAGATGAATTGCGGTGGAGGTTGGGGCCGCTTCGCGGCCGGCGGTGATGGTGGTGTGGAAGCGGGTTTGGTGCGGGCTCCAGTCCTTGTATGGGTCGGAGGAAGTCGGGGCGCGCGGTGATCCCCGTGATCCCGTATGTTCAAGGGCCGAACTTTCCAACTCCCGACCCCGCGGTGACGGCAGTTGAAAGATTCGTCGCTTGGACAAGGCGTCCACGAAGAATCGGTCGGCAGAAGAACCGCGAAAGAGGGGGCGACCCGGGCCGACCTCCCGCTTCATCCGCTCCTTCATCGCCGGCCGCGAAGCGGCCCCGACTTCCACCGCCCATCTGCCCTGGACCCGCCTCCCGCGAAGGCAGTCAACCCCGCCACAGTCAACCCCGCCACCGCAGCGAACAAGCGGCCATCGGGCCTTGCAACCCTTTGCATGCCGGAGGCATGCAAAAGAAACCGCTTGTTCATGCGGTTTTCTGGCGGTCAATTCTCTTGCATGCCGGAGGCATGCAAAACAAATCCCTTGTTCATGCGGTTTTCTGGCGGTCACTTCTCTTGCATGCCGGAGGCATGCAAGGCCGGGGGTGGAGTTTCAGTTTCGGGGGTGTGGTGGGTGACCTGTCACACTTGCTGCACTGACAGGCATCAGTGCGCGTGATGCGCCGCCTGTCGTGGTGAATTTCGAGGGCCCCAGCAGACCCGATCTGCGGATGCGGCCCGGACATCTCTTTGTGCTGGCACCGATGCCAGGTTCGATGTGAAGTCACGAAAGACAGCCACACGAATGCCCACCACGCGTCAATCGGACGCACGGGCGCAAATCACAGAAAGACTTTGAAATGGCAAACGGCCAGCAGAACGCTGCGCGCAGATCAAATGGCGCGCGCAGAAACTCCAGCAAGAACCGTCCGCACGCAAAGGCGGGCCAGCAGCCCGGCAAGAGCGCGGGCGGCCAGCGCAGCGCCGGCAGCAGCCGCGCCGGCAGCAGCCAGGGTGGCGCCGCGCACAAGAGCCGCAAGGCCGGCGGCCGGCGTCACGGCGGCGGCACCGGTCATGGCGCGGGACAGGGCTCACGCCAAGGTGCAGGCCAGGGCTCAAGACAGGGTTCGGGCTCCGGCGGCCGCGGCTCCGGCCGCCCCGGCGGCCGCCCGGCGGGCAACAAGAAGAAGGCGTCGAAGATGATCGACCCGTCGCTCTACGTCAACCACGACGTGCAGCCGGCGCAGCAGATCGACTACACGCCCCAGCACAGCTTCAGCGACTTCGGCTTCGACGAGCGGCTGATGCGCAACATCCGTGCGCGCGGCTACGAGACACCGACGCAGATCCAGGACACGGCCATCAAGCCCGTGATGGAACGCCGTGACGTGCTCGGCCTCGCCAACACCGGCACCGGCAAGACGGCAGCATTCGTGCTGCCAGTGATCGAGCATCTGCTCAAGACCGACGGCAAGAACGACGTCCTCATCATCACGCCGACGCGCGAGCTCGCGGCGCAGATCGAGGACGACTTCCGCGCCTTCAGCCGCGGCCTCAAGTTCCGCTCCGTCCTCTGCGTCGGCGGCACCAACATCAACCCGCAGATCCGCGCGCTGGCGGCCGAGCCGCACGTCGTCATCGGCACGCCGGGCCGGCTCAAGGACCTCGTCGAGCAGGGCAAGCTCGACCTCTCCTACACCGACACGCTGATCCTCGACGAGGCCGACCGCATGCTCGACATGGGCTTCGTGCGCGACGTCACCTGGCTCTGCGACCGCGTCCCCGCAGAGCGTCAGACGCTCTGCTTCAGCGCCACCATCACGCCCGACATCCAGAAGTTGATCGATGAGCTGCTGGACAAGCACGTCACCTGTTCGGTGCGCACAAACACAACCAACGACCACATCCACCAGTCGGTGATCGAGGCGCTGGGCAAGAACGAGAAGGTCGATCAGTTGCACGACGTGCTGATCGATCCCGCTGTGACCAAGGCGATCGTCTTCACGCGTACCAAGTGGGGGGCGCAGAAACTCAGCGAGAAGCTCGTCAAGCGCGGCTTCAAGAGCGAGGCCATCCACGGCAACAAGTCGCAGCCGCAACGCCAGAAGGCGCTGAAGGCCTTCAAGGCCGACAAGGTCAACGTGTTGGTCGCAACCGACGTCGCCGCCCGCGGTCTCGACATCCCCGAGGTCAGCCACGTCATCAACTACGACGAGCCCGAGACACACGACGACTACATCCACCGCATCGGCCGTACCGGCCGCGCAGGCAACGGCGGCAACGCGGTCACCTTCGTGACCGCGCGCTGACCGTCCTCGGGCGCAGAACGCGACACCGCACAACACAACACAACAACCGAGATAGTTGTGCGCACAATCATCTAGCCTCGCAAGGGCGATGAGCGTGCGCGAGGACATCGAATTCGAGGTCGACGGCTGCAAGCTGCGCGGTGACCATCACCTGCCGCAGAGCGACGCGCTCAGAAGTGCGGCCGGCGCGCCGGTAGTTGTGATGGCGCACGGCCTCTCGATGACGCGTGACGGCGGGCTCGGCCCCTTCGCCGAGCGCTTCGCCGCCGTCGGCTGCCACGTGATCGTCTTCGACTACCGCTGCTTCGGCGACAGCGAGGGGACCCCGCGCGAGCTCGTGTCCGTCGGGCGACAACTGGCTGACTACCGCGCCGCGATCCAGCTGGCCCGCAGCCTGCCGGGCGCCGATCCCGATCGCATCGCTCTGTGGGGCAGCTCATACAGCGGCGGGCACGTGATCGAACTGGCCGCCGGCGATCGCGGCATCGCCGCCGTGATCTCGCAGGTGCCGAACCTCGACAGCCTCGCCACCCTGCGGTTCATCGTGCGCTCGACCCCGCCGCTGCGGCTGTTGCGGCTGGCAGCGTCGATCCTGACCGACTTCGTGCGTGGAGCGCTCGGGCTTGGCGCGCACCACATCCGCTCGATCGCGCCGGACGGATTTGCCGCGCACGTCGACGCGGAGTCCTTCGCCCAGGTCGAGTCCTTCAAGGGGCCGAACTTCAAGAACCGCTTCGCCCCGCGCGGCTTCATGCGCGTGCCGCCGTACCGTCCGGCGCGCAAGGTCGGGCGCATCGGCTGCCGCGTGTTGTTTGTGGCCGCGGAGCACGACGACCTCACCCCGGTAGCGCCGGTGCACGCGGCGGCGACGAGGATGGGCAGTCGCGCAGAACTCGTGCAGTACCCGATCGGGCACTTTGCCGCCTACGTCGAGCCGACGCTCTCCGACTCGCTGCAGCGCCAGGGCGACTTCCTCGCCCGCGAGCTTGCCCCGCCCCGCGCCTAAAGACTCTGCACGCGCGAGAGGTGGTCGGCGGCCCGCGCCACCAGCGCCTGGCGCGGTACCCACTGCTCGAGCTCGCTGATCTCGAAGTGACCGCGCTCGACGAGCCACCAGCACCCGTTGTAGTAGCGCAGGTCGGGGATCGTGAAGTCACCCGAGACAAGGTCGGCGATCGTGGCCGGGTCGAAGATACGGCGGATCCAGATGTCGTCGGCGTCGTCGTCGATCGTGAGGTCGAACTTGGCGTTGAACTCGGCGCTCTCGAGCGAGACCGGCCGCTCGGGCGTGAACGCCCCCTGCAGCTTGTCGACCCACTTGAAGCGATTGGCAGCGCTGCGCTGGTGGATCGTCAGCCGTGCGATCGGCAGCGTAGCGCCGCGCATGCGCATGATGCGGAACTCGTGGTGCTCGTCGCTCTGGTCCTTGCCGCGGGCGCGGACGGTGTAGGTGAAGTTGTAGAAGAGCGTCTCGTAGCCGTTCCAGGTGCCTTCAAAGATGTCTTCTGCCTCGCGCTCGTCGCCGCTTGAGGCGTAGGGCGCGTCCGGCGGGAAGACACCGTCGCGACGATGCGTCATGCCGCGCGCCGAGCACCAGTCGAAGGTGTAGAGCTCGTCGGCCGAGCGCTTGGCGCTGTTGTAGACGATGAGGCGGAAGATCGCGTACCCCAGCAGGCCGCCGACGACCGCGCCGGCCAGCCCGTACTGAAGTTGTCGCGTGACCAGGCCGGCACCGATCATCCCGGCCAGCAGAAAGCCGACGACGAGGAAGATCATCCAGGAGCCCCAGCGCTGGGTCGCCTTCTCGGTGCCGATGGCCGCGTAGTGCTCGTACGGCCCGAGGTTCATGCGAAGTCGATGCGGCCGACGCCGCGCTCGGTGGCGGCGGACTCGGCATAGGGGAGGGCACGAAAACCGAAGTAGCCGATGAAGAGCGAGGTCGGGAGCATCTGGATGCGATCGTTGTAGCGACGCGCGTTGCCGTTGTAGATGGCGCGCGCGCCCTGGACGTTGTTCTCGGTGTCGACCAGTGCCCTCTGGAGCTGTAGGAAGTTGCCGTCGGCCTTCAACTGCGGGTAGCGCTCGGCCACCGCGAAGAGGCCGCGCAGCGACCCCGTGAGGCGGTTCTCGGCCGGGGCGGCCAGCGCCGCACCGTGGTGTGCGGCGGCGTTGGCGGCGGCGCGCATCTCGGTCACCACCTGCAGCGCCGCCTGCTCGTGCTGGGCATAGGCGGCCACGGCCGCGACGAGATTTGGCACGAGGTCGCGCCGCCGGCGCAGTTGCACCTCGACCCCTGACCACGCCTCGACGGCCTGATTCTTGGCGCTGACCACCCGGTTGTAGAGCCACAGCACGAGAAAGGCCAGTACGACCAGAGTGCCGATGAGGTAGAGCCACCAAGGCATGCCGGCAAATCTACCCGGGCCGCAGGCGACGGCTGGGTAGTCTGCTGACAGCACAAACACTCGCGCCCGGCGCGACGACAACGGGGAGAAATTGCTTCAGATGGCCGAGCCCGCCCACAAGATCCTGCTTGACGAGTCGGAGATGCCGACGCAGTGGTACAACGTCGCCGCTGACCTTCCCGAGCCGCCCCCGCCGCCACTGCACCCCGGCACCCACGAGCCGATCGGCCCCGATGACCTGGCGCCGCTGTTCCCGATGGGGATCATCGAGCAGGAAGTCTCAACCGAGCGCTTCATCGACATTCCCGGCGAGGTGCTCGACATCTACAAGCTCTGGCGCCCGTCGCCGCTCTTTCGCGCCACGCGCCTCGAGCGCGAACTAGACACCCCGGCGCGCATCTACTACAAGTACGAAGGCGTCAGCCCCTCGGGTTCGCACAAGACGAACACGTCGGTGCCGCAGGCCTGGTACAACCACGCCGAGGGCGTCAAGCGCCTGACCACCGAGACCGGCGCAGGACAGTGGGGCAGCGCGCTGGCCTTCGCCACGGCGCAGTACGGCATGGAGTGCGAGGTCTGGCAGGTCGCCGCCTCCTACCGCCAGAAGCCTTACCGCCGCACGATGATGGAGGTCTGGGGCGCGCAGGTACACCCGAGCCCCTCCGACGCCACCGACTTCGGCCGCAAGCTGCTGGCCGAGGACCCCGACCACCCGGGTTCGCTGGGCATCGCCATCAGCGAAGCCGTCGAGGCCGCGGTGCAGGACCCGGACACCCGGTACTCGCTGGGCAGCGTGCTCAACCACGTCTTGCTGCACCAGACGATCATCGGCGAAGAGGCGCTGCTGCAGCTGGCCAAGGTCGGCGAGACGCCCGACGTGCTCGTCGGTTGCACCGGCGGCGGCAGCAACTTCGGCGGACTCGCCTTCCCGTTCCTGCGCGAGAAGCTGGCCGGCAGGATGAGTCCGACGATCCGCTGCGTCGAGCCTGCGGCCTGCCCGACCTTGACCAAGGGCGAGTACCGCTACGACTTCGGCGACACCGCCGGCATGACGCCGCTGGTGAAGATGCACACGCTCGGTCACGACTTCGTGCCGGAGCCGATCCACGCCGGCGGTCTGCGCTATCACGGCATGGCGCCGATGGTCAGCCACGTCTACGAGCTCGGCCTTGCCGAGGCGCTGGCGATTCCGCAGCGCGAGTGCTTCACGGCCGCGCTGCAGTTCGCCCGCACCGAAGGGATCGTCCCGGCACCGGAGCCGACGCACGCCGTCGCCGCCGCCATCCGCGAGGCGCTGGCGTGCAAGGAGAGCGGAGAGGAGAAGGTCATCGTGACGGCGCTCTGCGGCCACGGCCACCTCGACCTCGCCGCCTACGACGCCTTCATGCACGGCGACATGGAAGACATCGAGCTCTCCGAGGAGGCCATCGCCGAGGCGATGGCTGCCGTGCCCAGCATCTGAGCACTGAGCCACGGATCTGTTGTGCAGCTGGGCAGGTGCGAAGGGTCGGCAACACGCCGGCCCTTCGCACTTCCGCTGCCGCGTGTGATCAAGTGACCCCTGCAGCTCGGACTCGGAACGGAAGAACAATGGAAAATCTCACCCTCTCTCAAGCCTCCCATGCGCGGACCCTCGGCACCGTGCTTGCAGCAGCGGCGATGTTGGTCGCCGCCCTCGTGCTGGCCCCGCCGGCCGCCGCCGGCATCTTCGGCAGCACCCCCGTGAACATCTCTGTCGGCTACGACAAGTCTGCGCCCAACGGATCTTCCGGCAACCCCAGCGTCTCCGGCGACAACCGCACGGCGCGCTACGTCGCCTTCGACTCGGCGGCCTCGAACCTCGTGCGCGGCGACCGCAATGAGCGGCGCGACATCTTCGTCTGGACCCGTCCGCGCAAGGGCTTCCCGACCTCGCTGCGCAAGGGCAGCCTGCGGCGCGTGAGCGTCGGGCCCGGCGGCCGCGAGGCCGACGGCCACTCGCGCGAGCCTTCGGTCTCGGGCTCGCTCAACAACCGCGCGCGCTGCGTCGCCTTCGCCTCGACCGCGACGAATCTCTCGACGGCCGACCGCACGCCGGACTCTGACATCTTCGTGCGCGACCTCAAGCGCGGCCGCACCTACCTGGTCTCGCGCGGCGTGAGCGGCGAGGCCGAGCATCCGTCGATCTCCGGCAACTGCCGCAAAGTCGCCTTCGAGGCGGACGGTCGCGTCTGGATCGCCGAAGTGCGCGGCGCCCGGCGCGCCAAGTCGATCGGTCCTGGCGCATCGCCCAAATACTCACGCGATTCGCGCTCGCTGGTCTTCAACCGCGGCAGCAACGTCTTCTTCCGCCACGGCGGCTCGCTGCGCCGGGTCGGGCGCGGCAGCGGACCGGTCGTCTCCGACCGCTCGCCGGTAGGCGGCTGGGGTGTCGCCTTCAACCGCGGCAGTTCGGTCGGCCTCAGCATCGTCAGGTCCGGCCACGTCAGGCGCACGACTGCCGTGCGCCGCGCCAAGGTCGGCTGCGTGACGTCGATGGTGGCCCACCGCGGCATCGTCGTCTGGTGGCGCGGCAGCCACCTCTACTACCAGAACCGCAACTCCGGCAACAGCGACGACCTCGCCCACGCGCGGCACGCGATCGAAGAGGCCGACTGCAGCGCCCGCGCAAATCTCGTGGCCTTCTCGACGGCGGGTGGACGCGGCTTCATCGACAACTCCCGAAACCGCCAGAAGAGCGTCTACGTCAAGTGGCTGCCCAAGTGAGTCGCGCCGGGCGCAGCTTTTACACCTCTGTCGCAGAATCGTCACGCCGCTGTCGCACTCTGCGCTGCCGCCGCAGCGCACGCGCGTTAGCCTGCGGCAATGCTTGAACCGGCCGGGCGCAACGCGGCGACAGATCCGCAGCAGATCCTCGCTGAGGTCTTCGGCTTTGACAGCTTCCGCGGCGAGCAGGAGGAGATCATCCGCGGCGTCGTCTCCGGCGAGGACGCCCTGGTGCTGATGCCGACGGGCGGCGGAAAGTCGCTCTGTTACCAGCTGCCGGCAGTCGCGCGCCAGCGCGCCGGCCACGGGGTGACGATCGTCGTCTCGCCGCTGATCGCACTGATGCGCGACCAGGTGCTGGCGCTGCACGAGCTGGGGATCGAAGCCGCCTACCTCAACTCGGCGCTCGAGCCCGAGCAGTTCGCCCAGACGCGCCAGCGCATGTTGGACGGCGAGCTGACGATCCTCTACGCCGCCCCCGAGCGCGTCACCAACACCAACTTTCTGGTCGACCTTGCGACGCTGCACGACGCCGGCAAGCTCAGCCTCTTCGCCATCGACGAAGCACACTGCGTGAGCCAGTGGGGCCACGACTTCCGGCCCGAGTACCAGGGGCTGACGATCCTGCACGAGCGCTTTGCGGATGTCCCGCGCATCGCGCTGACGGCGACCGCCGACGCCCAGACGCGCCGCGAGATCGCCAAGAGTCTCGATCTTGCAGACGCGCGCACCTTTGTCAGCAGCTTCGACCGTCCCAACATCTCCTACGCCATCAGCGAGAAAAAGAGTGGCCACGCGCAACTCCTGAAGTTCATCAAGGGCTCGCACGAGGGTGAGTCGGGGATCGTCTACTGCCTCTCGCGCAAGAAGGTCGAGCAGACTGCCGAGCTGCTGGCGCGCGAGGGGATCACCGCACTGCCCTACCACGCCGGCCTCTCGCAGGCGGTGCGTCAGCGCAGCCAGGACCGCTTCCTGCGCGAAGACGGCGTCGTCGTGGTGGCGACGATCGCCTTCGGCATGGGCATCG
>JBIQMF010000026.1:0-12132 GCA_044463545.1 Solirubrobacterales bacterium | reverse complement strand
GTCGCGGCCTACGTCAGCGCGGGCGTGGTCATCCGGTTGTGCCGCCGGCGCGCGCCTGCTTGCGCGGCACGCTGACCTTGGCGCGCGCACGCACGGTGCGCGTGTTGACTCCCTTGGCCCGCGCCGGGTTGGTCACGCTACGGGCGCGTCCATTGGCAACCCGGAAGACGGGCTTGAAGGTGCGCGTCTTGCCGGCCCTCAGCACCGGGATGTCCCAGCAGAGGTTGCCGCTGACGAGCTTGCCGCCGGCCTTGCGCACGACCGAGAGGCGCTCCGGGATGAGGTCGCAGACGCGGACGTTGATGGCGTTCACGCGCGACGTGTTGCGCACCTTGATCGTGAAGCTGGCCTTGCGGCCGACCTTGACGCGCTTCTTCGTCGCCTTCTTCGTCAACTTCAGCTTGGCGGTGCTGCGCTCGGCGGTGATCGGCGAGACCGCGGCGTTGTTCGAAGGGTCGCGGTCGTTGAGCGCCGTGACCGCAGCGTTGTTGACGATCCCGCCCGTGCGCGCCACCCAGGCGCGGACGACGATCGTGCGTGTGGCCCCCGGCGGGATGTCTCCGAGCTGGCAGGAGACCTGCGGCTTTGCGTAGCTGCAGGTGCCCTCGCCCGAGGCCGAGCTGTAGATCAGGCTCGAAGGCAGCGTGTCGGTCAGCGTTGCGCTGAGCGCGGCGCCCGGTCCGTGGTTGGTCGCCACCAGCGTGTAGGTGATGAGATCACCGACGCGCGGGCGGGCGCTCGAGACCGTCTTCGACAGCGTGAGGTTCGAACTCGACGGATACTGGTTGTTCTCGATCGGCGTCGTCGTCGTCGACTCGTTGTTGTCCACGTCCGGGTCGGGTGTCTGTGAATCGACTGTGGCCCTGTTGAGCACGCCGCTGCCGACGACCGAGTCATCCGGCATCGCCACCACGACGATCTGCGCCGTCGCTCCGACGGCCAGCGTCCCGAGGTCGCAGTCGACGTGGTTGGTCGGGCCCTCGGCGCAACTGCCGACCGACGGCGTGGCGCTGACGAAGCTGAGACCGCTCGGCAGCTCGTCGAAGGCGTGAACCTGCGTGGCCTCTGCCGGGCCGTTGTTCACGACGCTGAGCGTGTACTGCAGCGGGTGCCCGGCGGCGCCCCATGCCGGCGCCGACTTGACGATCGCCAGATCCGCGTTCGGCCCGATACAGGTTTCGGCATCCTCCGGGTCGGTTGCGTTGTTGCTGGACACGGCGTCGAACGTGTCGGCCGACACCGAAGCGCTGTTCTGCACGCAGGTTTCACTGAGGTCAAAGCCGGCGTTGACCTCGATGTCGATGCCGAAGTAGCCCTGGATCGTCGAATCGAAGTCGGGCAGCAGGCATGTGACCGTCTGACCGCTGGCCGGCGTTCCGCCGGTGACGCTGCAGGTCGCCGCCCCCTCGTCGGAGTCGAACCCGACATACGTCAGGCCTGCCGGGAGCGTGTCGACGACAACGGGGTTCTCGGCGTCATCGGGACCGAGGTTGCGGACACGGATCGTGTAGGTGAACTGCTCGCCGGAATCGGCAAAGCTCTGCACGTCCTTCAAGATCATCAGGTCGGCCATCGGCGTCACGTCGACTGTTTCGGTGTCTTCGTTGTTGGCCGGGTCACCGTCGGGCGTGGTCGAAGTGACCTCGGCGGTGTTGATCCAGTCGTCGCCGACTTCTTCGCCGCGGACGGTCATCGTGATCGTCGTCGACTCACCTGCCGCGAGCGTGCCGACGTTCCAGGTGACAACTTCACCGGCACTGCCGGCGCAGCCGCTGGTCGGAGTCGGCGAGCCGGAGACGCACGAGAGTCCGTCCGGCAGTTCGTCGGTCACGACCACGCCGAGCGCGTCCGACGGGCCGTCGTTCGTCGCCGTCAGTGTGAACTCGGTCTCGCCACGGTTCGGGATCGAGCCGGGACTGCCAGAGCTCAGAGCCTTGCTGATGCGCACGTCGGCGGACGTCCCCAGAGTTGTCGGCTGGGAGCTCGTGTTGTTGGCGGAATCCGGGTCGGGCTCGTTGCCGGACACAGTTGCGGTGTTGCTGACGCTGCCCGTGAGCCCCGACTTGATCTTCAGGACGACCGTGAAGGTCGCCGTCGACGGGGTGCCCGGCGTCGGGTACAGGACGTCGCCGATCGTGCACTCGAACTCGGTCACGACGGGTGAGCCGGTCGTCACGCAGGAGTCATTGACCGTGTCTGCGGGGGTCGCCGAGACGAACTCGAACTGCGCCGTGTTGATGACGTCGGAGACCGTCACCCCGGTGCCGATGCTCGACCCGTTGTTGGTCACGGTGAGGTCGTACGAGATGTTCTCGCCTGCGGTCGCCGTGGCCGGTCCCGTCTTCGTGATCGCAAGGTCAGTGGAGCGCACGCTCTCCCAGTCGCCGGAGTCGCTGACCTCGGTCGGGCGCTCCGTGGAACTGACGTAGGCGGTGTTGGTCCAGCTCGTTCCGTCGACCGCGTCGTGCGGCGACCGCATCGGCAGCGTGAGCGTCACCGACTGTCCGGGCGCCAGCGAATCAAGCTTCCAGTAGACGTTGACGGGGCCAGTTCCACTGTTGACCGGGGCGTCGGTGACGGCAAGCGGCCCGACCGGGTTGTCGCACAGCGCAGGTGACGCGCAGATGACCGTTGCCGGGTGGGTGGCGACGTCAAATGTCAGGCCTGTCGGCACCGCCTCACGGATGGAGACGTTGCGCGCGGTACCTGTGCCCGTGTTGGTGACCACGATCGACCAGTCGCTCCAGGAGCCTGCGGCGACGGTGGCGTCGTCCGGCGACTTGCTGATCGTGAGGTCCGGCATCTGGATGTTCGCGAACGCCATGTCGGAGTCCGTGTAGGTGATGCAAGGGCCTGTGCCGTGACAGAAGTTGCCGCCGGCGTCCTCACCTGTGACAGTGGCATTGTTCGTGTACGGATTGGTTGGATTGCCACTGCCGTCGAGTGCGGCCATCGTAGGCCGCGCATCGAAGGTCATGACAATGTCCTGGCCGCCACCGGCGATGTCACCGACCGCGAGCCAGGTCAGCAGGTCTCCCGCGATCGTCGGGTCGCTGTAGGCGCTGCCGTCCAACGTCGTCGAGTCGTCGCAGTAGGTCCAACCGGTCGGCAGCACGTCGGTGACGTTGATCGACGTGAGGTCTGCAACGGTGCTGTCGTTGCCGATCGTCAATGTCCACGTCAGGCACTGATTGATCTCAGCGTTTCCAGAGTTGGCAACGGTCTTGTCCAGTCGGGCCTGCGGGAAGTTGCCGTTCAGCGTGACCGTGTCGGTCGGCTCGACGGCTGGATACTCGCGTTCCTCGGTGGTGTCTGCTCGATCGGTCGAGTCGAGACCCCAGTACTGCGTCACGCGCGCCGTGTTGACGACCGAGAAGGGGTCGGGCAAGGCGCTCGGAGCTGCGAGATCGGCGGTGTAGGTGATCGTCACCGAGTCATTCGGCGCGAGCTCCGCGATGCTCCATGCGTGCGTGTTGGCACCGGTGGGCGTCGTCGTTGACACGCCCGGCGGGGTTGCCCCGACAACCACGTTCGTCAACTCAGAAGGCACCGCGTCCTGGAAGATCGCGTCGTAGGCCGTCGAGTCGCCGTTGTTGGTGACGGTGATCGAGTACGTGAAGTCGTCGCCGGGCTGAATCTCACATTCGTCGTCAGGCGTCGCCAGCTCGCAGTCGACGTTCTTGTCGATCACGAGGTTGGGCTCGATCACGTCAACGTCCGTCGTGGCCGAAGGCGGACTGACGCGGTCGTCCGTCGGGCAGGTGGCGAGATCCACTGTGCACCAGGTGTTGCGCGCCTCATTGCTCAAGGTGTCACCGGAGGTGTTTCCGGCGACATCGTCGACGACGGCCTGGTAGGTGAGCGTGAACGTGCGCTCCGCAGCGTCGGCCGGGATTGTGCCGAAGTCCCAGGTCAACTCCTGTCCGGCGTTCGACGTCGAGGCGGCCGGAACACCCGGACAACTGCCGACACAGGTGAAGCTGCCGAAGGCGTCGAGGCTCATGCCGTCGGGCATTGTGTCGTTGACCTCGAAGAGGTAGAAGTTGGTCAGGGCCGGCAGGGTCACGGTGATCGTGTAGCCGACCTTCTCGCCGATCGTCGCCTCGTCCAGTGACGCAGTCTTCGTGATCTGCGCACCGACAACCGACAGGGTGAGATCGGTGTCCTCGGTGTACGTGCGCTCGCCGACCACGCTGCCGGGCATCGAGCTGCCCGTGATCTCGACCTCGTTGGTCAGCGTGGCACCAGCTGGGGGGGCCGGCGATTCATTGACCTCTGCGCAATAGGAGAGGGCATGACTCGTGCCGCCCTCCATGGTGCCGACGTTCCAGGTGATCGTGTTCGGCGTGTTGAACGTGCCGGAGATCGGTCCGGCCGACGTCCCGTCGCAGAGCACCACCGACTGACCGTCGGTGAGCGGTGTGCCGTTGCCGTCGGTCAGCGTCAGGTGGTCAGGAATCGTGTCGACCACAACCGCCTCGTAGAGCGGCGGGCGACCGGTCGGATTCGACGCCTCGACCTCGAACTCGATCTCCTCGCCGGGCGTGACGACACCGTCGGCGTCGTCGCTGGACTTCGTGATCTGCGGGTCAGGCTCGACGATCGTTGTCGTCGTTGTCGACGTGGGGCCCGTGCGGCCCGTGCCGTACTGGTCGACGAAGCCGAACTGCGCCTGGTTGTAGAGCAGTCCACCGGCAGCGTTGGCCGGCACGTCCGTGACCTTCGTGCGGAAGCTCAACTCGACCGTCTGGATGCCCGGTCCCGGGTTCACGTAGCTGAGCGGATTCGACAGCGTCACGGTGTTGGTGCCGGCGTTGAAGTTCAGGGTCGCCGCAGCGCAGAATCCCGACAGCCCCGAGTAACAGAGGGCAGACCCGGCAACATACTCCTGCCGCGTCGGCTCATTGATCACATCTGTGATCGACAGTGCACGAATCGTCGTCAGCGGCTGCACCGTGAAGCTGACGGTGTAGAAGATCTCCTCACCGATCGTTGCCTGCGTGGAGCCTGAGTTGTTGGTTGCAGTCAGGCCCGTCGTGCGCGTCTTGTTGGTCGTCACCGTTGTGTAGACGTAGGAGTCGTCGGTGACAGAGTCCAGCAACACTTGACCATGAGCGGGCGGCGCGAGGTCCGCCCCACAAAGGTGGTCGGGGTTGTCGATCACCCAGGTGTAGAACGGATTGGCGGGATCGTTGGTGGCATTGTCAAAGCTCTTGACGCAGGCGTCGTCGGGGATCTCGGTCCCGGGCGCGATGCTGTCGGGATAGTTGACCGTGAAGTTGAGTTCGAGCGACGAACCCGCGGTCACGCCGATACCTGTCCAGTTGATCTCGGTCACCGCAGCAGCACCGATGCCACTGGTCAGGCAGGTGCCGCCGTGCGAGATCGCACTCACCATCGTGCAGTCGTATGGACCGACGAGGCGCTCAACGACATGGGTGTTGGCAGCGTCGACAGCGCCACTGTTGGTCACATCGACGCGGTACTCGACCGGCTCGGCGCCGTGCATTCCGACGCCGTCGTAGTCCGGGCCGTAGCCGCCTGCCGGACTGCCGCCCACGCGCTTGACTCCCTTGGTGATGCCGAGGCTCGGTCCAGTCACCTCGGCGTCGGCCTGGGCGCGGTAGGTCGTCACAGCGCCCGCGGTGTTGGTCGAGGTCATCTTCAAGAGGTTGCCGCGGACGTGCGGCAGCTCCACGTCGAGGTCGTCCACAACGTTCAGCATGCGTGTGGCGATCACGTACTCGAAGACGAGCCCGTCCTCCGGGACGGTCGGGTTCGTGAGCGCGAACGTCACGAAGCTGTCGTTGTCGATCACGGCGGCGACACCGACGTTGTTGTCTGCGGTCGGACCGGTTCCCGGGAGCCCGGGCAAGAATTCCGCCCCGGGCGGCAGGAAGTCGGTGAGCAGCACGTTGCCCGTGGAGACTGTTCCGGGGAACTCAACGCGCAGCTTCCAGCAGACGATGTCACCGGTGCGGTAGACCGATGCGATGCCGTCGATGTATCCGCTGTCGCCCGCGGCGGGGCAGTTGACGGTGCTTGCGGGAATACCGACCGACGCGGGGGTTGCGACCTTCTTCTCAAGCTCCGGGAGGAAGGAATGCACGTTCGCCTCGGAGTCATCCTCGATCGGCGTGCCCGGGTCCTGTCTACTCGGAATCCACATCGAACCCGGGGTCGAGCAGTCCACCACTGCGTTGCCATCGGCCGGGTCGGTGCAGATCGGCGTGCTGCCTCCAGTTATGTGGACCTCGTTGGTCAGCGGATCTGTCGCCAGCACGCGTGCGGCGTCGGCGCCGTTCTCCTGGTAGTGGACACGAGTCTTCGTGGAGAACTCGAGCGTCGTCGTCTCACTGCGGTTCATCGGCGGGATGTGCCACGTCATCGACCAGGTGCCGTCTGCGTTCTCTGTGGCGACGTTCCAGTCGAGCGTCGGGTTGTCGGCTGCATTTCCGCTCGATGCACACTCGGGATCCGGCGTCGCCGGGGACCCGGTTCCGCGCACCGGGCACATCCCGTCGGGCACGGTGTCGAAGATCGTGATCGGGTCAAAGGTCTTGTACTCACTGGTCTCAATGCGCAATGTCCAGCGCGTGAGCTCACCCACCGAGTAGTTGTCAGGCGAGGCGTACTTCTGGATCGCAAGGTCCTCGGCCGTCACCGTGTGCGAGTCGGTGTCGGAAACCGGCACTGTGCCACCGGACAGCGCGTGGTAGTCACCGCTGACGCTGGCGTAGTTGACGAGCGCCGTTTCGTCGAGCGTCTCGCCAGGCATGCCGCCCCCGCCACAGTTGTTGTTGTCGAGGTTTGCCATCTGACCGTTGGACGTCGGCGTCGGCGCGGCGCCGGTCCAGGTGTTGCTGTTGGGACACATCGGGATCGCGGCGACATAGCGCAGCTTGATCTCGCCCTGTGCGGCGATGTCGCGACCGAGCCGCCACTCGACGCGCGTGTAGTTGCCTGCGGGGCGGTCACCCTCGGCCGGATAGTTGCCGAAGGCCACGCTCTCTAGACGCGAGTCCTCGGCGCAGAAGTCGTCGGGGCTGGCAGGGAGCGACGGTGCGTTGCCGGGGTTGATCGGCCCCGAGCCGGGGTACTCCTCGCTCGCGAGCGAGTTGTAGGAGACGCTCGTCGTGTTGTCGGTGGTGCCGCAACCGAGAAACTCAAGGCCGGCCGGCAGATAGTCGACGACAACGAGGTCATCGGTCGGGCGCTGGGTGTTGTTGCGGATCGTCAGCGTGTACACGGTCTGGTGGTTGTGCAGGCCGCGCAGCAGTTCGCTCTCGGGGCTCGGCTCGCTCTTCTCGATCTCGATCGCCTTCAGCAGTGTCTGTTGTGGGGCGACGGTCGCGCTGCTGCTGGCAGAGTTGAAACGCGTGCCGGCCGGCTGGCCGTTCCCCGCGAACTGAGGAATCCAGCGCGGGTTGCAGTTGACGTAGGCGCCTGCTGCGGGTGCGCCGTGAGCTCCGTCGTTGGTACCCGTGGTGATGTAGGCGCCCGCGTCGATGACGAGCGGGTCGTAGGTGACGCGATAGGTCAGGGAGTAGGCAGAGCCCGGCGCAAGATCGGCGACGTTGCTCCAGATCAGCGTGGTCATGCCCGGCGCAGGCTGGTCTGCAATCAGCCTCGGGGCGGGGCTGCTCGACCCCGGCTGATAGCTGACCCCGACCGGCAGGACGTCGCGGAAGGAGAGGTTGTAGCCCTTCTCCTCGTCGCCCGGCGGGAATGTCTGCTGCGAGGCGCGCAGCGTCACCGGGATCGGCGTCTCGTAGAGCGCCTCGGCCGGCATCTCCTTCGTCAACGAGATCTGCGGGACACCGGCCGGCGGGTCGGCCTGGGCGCAGAGTTCGGCTGCTGAGGCCGGGCTGGCGCCGAGCGCGACCCAGAGCGCGACAGCGGTCAACGAACAGAGCAGTGAAAGTGCGCGAGCGGTGCGCGGCAAGTCGCAGGCGAGAGAATTCATAGTCCTTCAGTTTTTCGTGGGGGGAACGAGAGCGTCAGGCCGATGTCTGCCACACGCCTGAGGTGCCTTCGGCGTAGTGGACCGCGCGCGCAGCTCATCCGTAAGCATGTGAAACACGTGGTACCGAATAATATCCCTGCGCATCGCAGCCGGGCCGAACGGTCGTCCACCCGCGTTTGCCGATCCGCTTGCAACCCGCACCGGCGGCCGATTTTCGGCGTAGATTCTCCTTCAGCGAGAATGGCGATTTCTGCAACACAGGACGGACCGGAACTGATCGGCGAGATCGTCGGTGAGCGCTACCGCATCGAGGAGGTCGTCGGGGCCGGCGGCATGGCGACCGTCTACCGCGCCTTTGACACCACGCTCGAGCGGCCGGTCGCAGTCAAGGTGATGCGCCGCGAAGTCGTCGCCGAGGCCGACCAGCTTGAGCGCTTTCGCCGCGAGGCGCGGGCCGCCGCCAAACTCAGCCACGCGCACATCGTCACCGTGATCGACGCAGGTGAGGAGAACGGGCGCCCGTGGATCGTCTTTGAGTACGTCCCCGGCGAGACGCTGAAGCAGCGCATCCGCAGCGAAGGTCCGCTGCCGATCACCGAGGCCGTCGCCTACACGATCGAGATCGGTTCGGCGCTCGTCGCCGCCCACGGCGCCGGCCTCGTGCACCGCGATGTCAAGCCGCAGAACGTCCTGCTGAGCTCCCACGGGCACGCCAAGGTCGCCGACTTCGGAATCGCGCGTGAGCTCGAGGCCTCGGACGGCCTGACCAAGACAGGACGCGTGCTGGGCACCACCGACTACGTCAGTCCCGAGCAGGCGATGGGCGAGACGGTGACGGGCCAGAGCGACGTCTACTCGTTGGGAATCGTGCTCTACGAGATGCTGACCGGCGAGGTTCCCTTCAAGGGAGAGAACCACGTCGCCGTGGCGATGAAGCACGTCAAGGACCAACTGCCGGACATCCAGCAGGCGCGCCCGGAAGTCTCAAACGCGCTGGCGGCCGTGCTCGAGAAGATGACTGCCAAGGAGCCCGTCGACCGCTACCTCACCGCCGCCTCGGCCGTCTCCGACCTCGAGGACGTGCTGGCGATGGAATCGGCGCGCGCCGGCGGCATGACCGGCGAGGCGACAATCGTCTTCGACTCGATGCCCAAGCGCTCGCGCAAGCTTGCGCCCGAGGGCATCTCCCATCCGACACGCACGAAGCTGGCCTGGCTGATCTCGGCCCTGGCTGTGCTCGGCATCGTCGTGCTGCTGCTGACGCAGATCCAGCCCGGTACCGAGGGGCGCAAGCCGGGCTCGACCGCGCAGGCCGGCAGCGTCATCCAGTTCCGCAGCACGGGCAGCTTTGACCCCTTCTCCAGCGACGTCACGAAGGAGGAGCACGAGGAGGAGGCGCACAACGCAGCCGACGGCAACCCCCAGACAGACTGGACGACCGAGCGCTACCAGAACGGCACGCTGGGCAAGCCCGGCGTCGGCCTCTGGGGTCGCGCCTACCGCCCGGCGACTGCGGCCACGGCCACCATCCGCACCCCGGACTCCTCGCTCGGGGTCGAGTTCTACGGCGCCAAGTCGCTGCCCGATGACCTCTCCGGCTGGACCAAGCTCGGCGAGGCCTCGGGCAACATCGACGGGCGTCGCATCGACCTGCAGCGGGAGCCGGGCATGCGCTACTTCATGGCCTGGATCACCCAGCTGCCGGCATCGCAGGGCGGCACGAGCCAGGCGCGGATCTCGGAGTTCATCGTCCGCAGGTGACGCGCCGCGGGGTGCCAAGCACACGCCAGATCCGCTGCGGGAAGCGGACGCGGGGCCGACAATCTCGTTATCTTCAAGACACTTTTCCGGCAGTAACCACCAACTCTCAAGGGGAATTTGACGTGAGCTCACGCAAAGAGCAGAAGGAGCAGGCGCGCGCCGCCCGCGAAGCACTCGAGCAGCAGCAGGCCGCCGACGCGGCCAAGAAACGCCGGCTCTCGATCATCGGCGGAGCCATCGGGCTCGTGCTCGTAGCCGTCCTCGTGTTCTTCGTGATCAGCGCCTCCGAGAGCGGCACCTCGGCCGACTCCGAAGAGGCCAAGGCGGCAAACGCGCGCTACGAAGGCATCCCGCAGAACGGAAACGTGCTCGGTGAGCCCAGCGCAAAGGCGACGATCGTTGAGTTCGCCGACCTGCGCTGCCCCTTCTGCGCAGAGTTTGAAGAGGGCAGCATGCCCGAGATCGTCGAGCAGCTCATCCGCACCGGCAAGGCCAAACTCGTCTTCCGCAACCTGACGATCCTCGACCAGGCCAGCCCCAGCGGCAACGATTCGACCAACGCCGCGCGCTACGCCGCGGCCGCCGGTCTGCAGAACAAGCTCTTCCCCTTCATCAACATCTTCTTCCTCAACCAGGGCCTCGAGAACCAGGACTACGTGACCGAGAACTTCCTGCTCGACATCGCCGGTCAGGTCACCGGGCTCGACGGCCAGAAGGCATGGGACCAGCGCGAGGACGACGCCGTGACGAAGCAGCTCGAAGAGGCCGCCGACCAGGCCGCAGAGCTCGGCGTGACCGGCACGCCGACGATCTATGTCGGCAAGGACGAAGAGTCGGCCCGCCGCGTCTCGATCAACGACCTCTCGAACCCGACGCCGATCATCGACGCCGTCGACGCGCTGCAGTAGCGCAGCAAGGCACCCAGCTTCAGGCCCGCGCGCGGCTGCTCAGAACGAGTAGCCGCGCTCGGCCTTGAACCGCTCGTCGGCCAGCGTGAGCAGGCGGTCGAGCAACTCGCCGTAGGGCAGCCCGGAGACTTCGAAGAGCTTGGCGTAGACGCTGGTGCTCGTGAAACCGGGGATCGTGTTGATCTCGTTGACCAGCACGCGCGGCTCTGAGCTCGTCGGCTCCTCGACGAAGAAGTCGACGCGCGCCATGCCGCTGCAGCCCGTCAGTTTGAAGACGCGCGCGGCCAGGGTCGCGAGTTCGATCTCGAGCGATTCGCTGACCGGGGCAGGCGCGACGAGCCGCATGCCGTCACTCTGGTACTTGGCGTCGAAGTCGTACCAGTCGTTCTCAAACTCGAGGCGCCCGGGCTGCGAGAGCTCGAGCTCGTTGTTGCCCAGCACAGAAATCTCGATCTCGTCACCCGGCGAGCCGGCCTCGACGATCACGCGCGGGTCGTACTGCAGCGCCTCGTCGATAGCCGAGGCGAGCTGCGCGTACTCGGTCACGCGTGAGATGCCGACGCTCGACCCCAGTCGCGCAGGCTTGACAAAACTCGGGTAGCCGAGGGCGGCAGCAGACTCGAGCAACTGCGCGCGGCGCGACTCGTCGCCCTTCCAGTCGTCGGCCAGAACCGCGAGGTAGGCGACCTGCGGAATGCCGGCGCGACCGGCGACCTGCTTGAACAGCAGCTTGTCGAGGCAGACGGCCGACGCCGCGACACCAGAGCCGACGTATGGGATCTCGAGCGAGTCGAGCGTCCCCTGGATCACGCCGTCTTCGCCGAAGGGGCCGTGCAGCACCGGGAAGACGACATCCCCGCCCAGCAGGCCCTCGCCCGGAGTGATCGCGATGGGCTGGCCCGTCGGCATCTCCTCGGGGCCGAAGCGCACGACCTGGAACCAGCGGCCGTCGCGGCCGATCTCGACGCGTACAACGTCGTGTCCCTGCGCGTGCAGACCCTTGGCGACGGCCTCGCCGGACGCCAGAGAAACCTCGCGCTCGCTCGAGCGACCACCGGCCAGAAGAACCACACGCCTGCCCTGCTCAGATGCCATGCGCGGACATTAGTGGCTGTCCGTCAAATCCGCGGATCACCTACCGCTTTACTCGCCAAAGCTTGAAGTCCCAAGGAGAGGCGTACGTTCCCCTCGGCGACACCTCTTGATAGCCCCATACCAAGTAACTGTCGGGCCGTACAGCAACGACAGAAAGGAATTGGGCTGAGAGCCGCTCCTTCCGCACGGTCCCCATATTTCCAAAAGTCAGGCCAGGATGAAGTGCCTCCGGCTTGACGGCAGCCAATCACGGAGTATTCGCATAACACGACGCATTCTTGATCTTTGACGGGATTGGCTTTCAACCCCGGGCGAATACGGACACCCCAATGGTCCGCTCGATTTCACCGTACTGGAAAGTAGAGCGCCAGGGTCTTGCTCGCCAGTTGCCCGGACCGAATC
>JBIQMF010000025.1:0-12194 GCA_044463545.1 Solirubrobacterales bacterium | reverse complement strand
ACGCTCACCGAATCGATGCCGCTGAGTGCGTCTGTTGCGGTGGCGCCGGTGACGGCCAGCGAGGTGGCGGGGTCGATGTGCACGGCCGCGGTGCTCAGCGAGCCGACCGACGGCGGCGTGTTGTCGATCTGCACGCTCGAGATGTCGGTGCCGAGGTTGTCGGCGTTGTCGAGCGCCTGCGCACGAAAGTCGTATAGACCGTCAGCAAGGTCGGTCGTGTCGAAGGGGTCGCAGCTGTAGGTGCTGCCACCACTCGGCGCGCTGCGCGTGCAGATTGTCGTCCAGCTGCCGCTCGAGCCCGTGGCGCGGTAGGCGATCGTCACGCTCTTGACACCCGAGCCGGCGTCGGTCGCCGTCGCCGCCGGCGTGATCGTGCCGGCATCGATGCCGAGCGGGCTCGTGACGCTGACGCCGGGGGCGGTGGCGTCGGGCGTCGCCGACGCCGTGCTGCTGTCGGCGCTCTCGATGTCCGTTCCACCGACGACGACCACGGTGCGCACGACGTATTCGTAGGTGACGCCTTCGCTGGCGCTGGTGTCGGTCCAGCTCGTGCCGGTGATCGGGCTGCTGCCCGAGATCGGGTTGTCGTAGTCGAACGCGCCGCCAGCCGCTCTGCGATGGACGAAGTAGCCGTCGGCACCGCCGACGGCGTCCCAGCTCAGCTCAACCTCGCCGCCGGGGCGCAACGCCGCTTCGAAGCCCGTCGGCGGCTCGGGCTCGGCGCCGACGGTGACGCTGTTGCTGGCAGGGCTCTCGGCCCCGGTCCAGGTCCGCATCACCGGCACCGCGCTCCAGGTCCACTGACCGGCCGGGACATCGGACTCGGTGCACTCGAGGGTTGCCGCCGCGCCGTCGATCACGACGTCGCAGTCGCCACCGGGAATCTGCGGAGCGCCGCCGCCGGCCGGCGTGCGGCGGAGCTCATAGCCGCCCCCGCTGACCTCGCCGAGCAGCTGGCCGTAGAAACTGACCTGCGGGATCGAGACCTTTACGTCGTCAACGCCGTCGAGCGTCGCGGTCGGCGCAAGACCAGCTGGCATCGTGCCGCTCTGTGCGCTGCCGACACCGCTGCTGGTGCCGACCGTCGTCCACCAGGCCAGGGCCGTCCCCGTCGAGAGCGCGAGCACGGCGAACACCGCCAGCGGTGTCAGCCGGCGTGCGCCGCCACTGTGCTGACGGATCCAACGACTCATGAACCGCCTTCAAATGTCGTCGTCAGCGGCTCCGCGGCCGACTTCTTCGCCTTCTTCTTCGTCTTCTTCAGCTGCTTTCTGGCCGCCTGCTTTGTCCGCTCGGCGCGCGCCGTGATCTTGAAGATCACCGTCGCACCCTTGCAGGCGTCCTGGTTGACGCCGGGGAGATCATGCAGTCGAATCGCTGGATTCGTCCGCGTCGTGATCTTCACCGGCATGTGCCACCAGACCATGCGCTTTGAGCGCCGGACCTTGCCCTTGATGCGCTTCTTGATCACCTTCATGCGGCCCTTGTTGACCTTGAAGGGATAGCTGCGGCGCTTGAGCTGGTAGAACTGGAAGTCGCGTTTGATCGAGCAACCTGCCGCGGCGTGGGCCTTGTCGACGCTGCCGCTGATCCTGAGGTCGTAGACCCAGAGCGGGAACTTCTGGCGGTTGAAGAACTTGAGCTTCACGCGCTTCTTCTCGCCGATCGAGAGCACGTTCGAGCGCGGGTCGCGGATCTCAGCCTTCACGCGGAAGGCGTTCCTGACGACCTTCGAGCGCTTCTTGGCCGCAGCCTCGGCTTTCTGCTGGGACTGCTCGGCGCGGTAGGAGGCATAGGCCACGATCGATCCGACGAAGAAGATCGACGCCAACGCCAGAAGCAACGGCAGGAGCAGTCGATGACTCCTGCTGCGAACCTTCTCTGCTCCTGCGCCATGCATGTCGGTGGCTGTCTCCCTGGTGGTGCGTGCGCCGCTGTGCGGCGCCGCTGAAAAGTTTCATCCGCTCGGACGCTCCACGGGCGCCGGCGGGTCAGACAGTGATCAATGTCCCTCTCCGCTCCTGGCGTCCGTGCCGGGAGCGGGGAGGGACATCAAATCGTTTGCTCAGCTGACGTCGACCTTGAGGTTGACGACGGCGTTCTTGCAGCCGTCCTGGTTGCTGCCCGAGTCGATCATCCGCACGGTGCCGACAACAACGTCGTCGACCGGCGTGCCGGTGACTGCCTGGCTGAACGGGCTGGCCGAGGTCACCTCGTAGTCGGCTGCCGTACAGGAGCCGTCCGCACCGGTGATGCTCTCAATCGAGACCGTTGCCGAGCTGAGGTTGACGTGCGTGCCGTCGGTGCTCAGGCTGACGGTCACGTCGTTCGTCGCGCCGCCCGGCGTGAGGCCGCTGCCACCGCTGACGTTGCTGACCGTGACGGTTGTGCTTGCGCCGTCTGCCGTGGCCGCCGTACCGTTGCCGGTGCCGCTGCCGCTGCTCGTCCAGTACGCGAACGCGCCGACGACCAACATGAGCGATGCGACCGCACCAAGCGCAATCGAAAGCTTCCTCTTCATTCTCAGTGTCCTCCTTGAGTGAGTTCGCGTGCGCTCCCCCAGCGCCGACGAACGTGTATGAACGACCACGGACTGCGCCCGATCACTGAGGTGTCCTGTGTCCTCGATCGGGCCCGTGGCCTGCAATTGCAGCGATGCTAGCGGTTATTTAACGTGAAGTCAATAACCCGCTTGGAGTAACTACGGCGCAAAACACATGAGCGGCGGGACGGCTTGACCGGTCACCGCGGCGCTGACGTTGCTGTCTGCACTCTCGATCAGATCCTGGCCGTTCTGGATCACGGCACGCACGACGTAGCGATAGGTCGTGCCGACCTCGGCGCTCGTGTCGACCCAGGGCGAGCCGACGATCGGCTGCGCGCCGGAGACGGGCGACTCGTAGTCGAAGGCCTCGCCGTCCTCTGCGCGATAGACGACGTAGCCGGTGCTGCCGCTGACGCCGTTGAAGTGGAGCCGGATGTGGCCCTCACCCAGGGGGTCGACGATGAGACCGCTCGGGGCAGGCGGTGGCGGCGGGGGTCCGACCGGGCAGGGCGCGCTTGAACTGGGAATCGCTCGCATCGAGAAGTCGTCGTAGCGGGCCCAGCCACCGGACTCGCCCCAGGTGCCGACAAAGAGTTCGAGACCGCTTGCGCGGTCTGCCTGCACGCGCGTCGAGATGCGCGTGTAGGCGAGCTGGTTCTTGAAGTTGACCTCGCCGGGGAGACCTGCGGCGTTGTGCGTCGACGTCGTCGGACGCAGTCCAAAGTAGCTACCCGCCTTACCGGCAAAGACATTGGCCGTCCGCACCCAACCGCTGATGCAGTACCACTGTTCGTTGACGGTTGAGACCGGCTGGTAGTGGGTCATCCAGTTGCCCCCGCCGCCGTTCACCCAGGCGTTGTTCGCGCCGCCGTGGGCGAAGCCGAGGTTGGTGTCGTAGCCGCAGAGCGAGTTGGCCGAGTAGGCGCCGCCGTTGACACGGCCGCAGAACCAACTGGTCGAGGCGGGATCGTTCTCAAATCCCGGGTTCATCAGCAGCTCGGCGCTGGTCGCGCCGCTGGCGTTTGCACTGGTCGCGCTGTTGCCGGCGTTGTCGGTCACGAGTGTGCGGAAGTGCCATGTGCGCCCAGCGGTCAACACGCTCGTGCTGGCGTTGCAGTCGCCGGCCGGCGCCGTGATGAGGCAGAAGTTGCTCCATCCGCCGGCACCGCTGGCCGAGTACTGGATCTGCATCGTGTCGAGCCCGCTGAGCGCGTCGCTGCTACCGCCGTCCTCGACAACGAGAAGGGCACCTTCGATCGCCACGGGGACGACCGGGATGGCCGCGGCGGGCGCAGTGTTGTCAACCGTCACGGACTTCACATGCGAGGCCGTGTTGCTCTCATTGTCGGTGGCCTCGGCGCGGATGTCCCACTGGCCGTCGCCCAACGTGCTGCTGGCGATCGGCGCGCAGGACCAGGTGGTGCCGACCGACGGCGCCGACTGCGTGCAGATCGTGCTCCACGGGTCGGCCGGGGCCGCGCCGGTGGCGCGATAGGAGAAGACCACCTCGTCGATGCCGCTGCCGCTCTGGTCGACGACGTCGGCGCTCACGGTCATCGCGCCGCGCACGAAGGGTCCGGCCGGCGTGGTCACCGTGACCTCGGGCGGATCGCTGGCGGCGCCGCTGCTCGTGACCGCGTTGCTGCTGGCGCTCTCGTCTCCCGTCCACGTGCGCATCACCGGCGTGACGCTGTACACCCAGCTGCCGGCCGGGACGCTGGCTTCGACGCACTCGAGCGTGGCCGACGATCCGGCGATCAGACCCTCACAGTCGGCTTCGGGCGCGAGCGCCCCGCCGCCGCCAGCGGGGCGGCGCGTCAGTTCATAACCGCTGCCGCTGAGGGTTCCGAGGCGCTGGCCGTAGAAGTCGACCTGGGGGATCGAGACCCTGACCGCATCCACGCTCTCGAGCGTCGCAGTCGGCGTGATGCCGGCCGGCATCGTTCCCGTCTGCGCGGCGCCGGCGTTGCTGCTGCTCCCGAACGGCGTCCACCAGGCGAAGGCCAGGCCGGTGATCGCCAGCGCGAAGGCGCAGCCGAGCACCAACGACAGCGTGCGGCGGCCGAAGACTGGCTGCAAAACCCCTGTCTGCATCGCGTCCATCCCTTGACGTCCTCTCGGCCCACGACCCTTCCCCGGCCGCCTCCGCTCGACTTGCGTGTCCGACTCCGTCGCGGCAACCGATGGCGCGCGACAGCCGGTGCCCGGCCATGGTAGCCACATTCAACGCCTATTGACACCAGATGTAATAGGCTGACGTGATTCGACCCGCGGGGCAGGTGCAGGGTTCGACACGGGGATGATGTCGATCTGTCGCGGTCGACGACGGAGTGTGGTTCACGGATGCAGATTGCACGACGCCAGTTCTTGAAACTCGCCGCCGGCAGTGGCATCGTCGCCACCGCCGCGCCGCTGCTTGACCTGCCGCTGATGCGCACCACGGCCGCAGGCGCCGCCGAACGCAAGCGGTACCTGACCGGCCCCGGCCTCCCGCCCGACACGCGTTGGCACGTCAACGGGACTGACCTCGGAATCCCCTACGTGATCGAGGACGGCTCCATCGGCTACGTCTTCGGCGACACCTTCAGCTCGGCGATGCCGGGCGCTGGCTGGCGCTCGCCCGTGATCCTGCGCTCGTCGTCGCACCCCGGCAACGCCGGGGGCATCGTGTTTGAGAGCGCCGCCGGGATCAGCGGCAACGGCACCGCGCCGCAGGTCATCTCCTACAACCACAACGCCACCAACAACGGCTACTTCGAGGTCACGCTGATTCCCAACGACGCGGTCTACTTTCCTGAGACCGGCCGCCACGTGATGTCCTACATGAGCATCAACAACTGGACTGCGACGAGCAACTGGGGCTGGCAGACGAACTACTGCGGGCTGGCGTATTCCGACGACGGCGGCAACACGTTCGTGCGTGCGCCGGGCGCGGTGTGGATCAACGACGGCGGCAACCAGAACCCGTACCAGATGTGCACGATGCAGCGCATGGGTGACCATGTCTATGTCTTCTCCGTGCGCGCCGGCCGCCAGAACGGGCCGATGATGCTGCGCCGCGTCCACTGGCAGGACATCCTCGACCCGGCCAGCTACGAGGGCTGGGGTTGGAACGGCAGCAACTGGGACTGGGGCCGGCCACCGACGGCGATCCTCTCCGGCCGCTTCGGGGAGCCCTCGGTGCGACGCCTGGCCGACGGCACCTGGGCGATGTCCTATCTCGAGATGGGCAGCCTGCAGATCAAGTCGCGCCACGCCGTGGCACCCGACGCGGTCTGGAGCGCCGAGAAGACGCAGGTCACATTCCAGCAAGAGGCCAACCTCTACGGCGGCTTCATCCACCCCTGGTCGCTCAACTGTGCGGACGGCCTGCACATGATCGTCTCGCAGTGGACCAGCAGCAACTACCGCAGCAGCCACTATGTCGGCACCCTCTGAACCCCCCGCACACCAACGCACGCGCGGCGGCAGCGACGCCTTCCGCAGCAATCGCCGTGGATTTCTACGGCGCGCCGCCGCCGGAGGCGTCGTTGTCGCCGCCGCGCCACTGCTCAAGGTCTCGGGTCTCGGTGCGGCCAGCGCCGAGGCCGCACCGGCCAGCTTTGTCAACTGGATCACCGGCGCGAGCTCGCAGCTGCCGGCAAATCCCTGGGGGCTGACGGGCACCGACCTCGGCATCCCCTACGCCATCGAGAACGGGGAGGTCGGCTTTCTCTTCGGCGACACCTTCACCAGTCAACCGGCGGCGGGCGGCGGGCCCGGCGCCGGCGTCAACTGGCGCTCGCCGGTGATGCTGCGCTCGGACACCCACCCCACCAGCGCCGGCGGCATCCGCTTCAAGAGTGCCGCCGGGCAGTCCGGCAACGCGCTCGCTCCGCAGCTCATCAGCTATCCGCACAACGGCAACCTCGACGGCTACACACTGGTCACTGCGATCCCGAACGATGCCGTCCACTTCCCCGAGACCGGCCGCCACGTGATGTCGTTCATGAGCATCCGCGACTGGACGGCGCAGAACGGTTGGGGCTGGCGCACCAATTACGCCGGCCTCGCCGTCTCGGACAACGGCGGCAACAGCTTTCAGACCGTGCCTGCCGCGCGCTGGTTCAACGACGGCGGCAACCAGGACCCCAGTCAGATGTGGTCGATGCAGCGTATGGGCGACTGGGTCTACATCATCTCGGTGCGCGCCGGCCGCCAGAGCGGTCCGATGATGCTGCGCCGGGTGCGCTGGGACGAGATCCTCGACCCCGCGAAGTACCAGAGCTGGGGGCACGTCGGCGGCACGTGGCAGTGGGGTTCAACGGCGACGCCGATCCTCAGCGGTCGCTTCGGCGAGCCCTCGCTGCGACTGCTCGCAGACGGAACCTGGGTTATGGCCTACCTCGAGGCCGATGACGAACTGATCGTCACGCGTACCGCAGCCGAGCCGACCGGACCGTGGAGCAGCCCGGTGACGCAGATCGACACGAGTGGTGGCACGGGCTACTACGGAAGCTTCATCCATCCCTGGTCGCTCAACTGCGTGGACGGCCTGCACCTGATCGTGTCGGGGTGGTTCGGCTACCACAGCGGCCACTGGACGGGGACGCTCTGAGGCTTTTCGGCTGCGCGCTTCTGGCGCAGTGCGATGCTTGCGCGCAGGGTGGTGCTGACTCGCAGGGTGGTGCTTGCGCGCAGCGCGACAGCGCCGGCGGCAGGGGCGCCTTCTCGACCTCAGATCAGAAGAGCGTCTCGTCCTGAACGGGTCGCGTCGGGCGGGCGCGCTGCGGGCGCGCCTGGGCGGCTGAGCCGGGGGCGGCGCTTGCGCGCCTGGCAGCGCGCGTGCGCGCCAAGCTGCGTTGGGGCGGCGCGGTCATGCCGCCGTAGGGCCGCTTCTCGGTCGCCGTCGGCTTGCCCGGCGGCGCCAGCATCACGCGCTGTTTGCGTGCCTCTGCGCGTACGGCTGCCTCGCTGCGACGCAGTCGCCGCGCGATCGTCCCTGCGGGGATCTGGTGCTCGGCCATGCGTTCAAGCCGCATGCGGTCTGCGCCCGTCCAAGCCCTTCCGCTGCGGGCCTGTTGTCTGGTGTCCTTCTTCATGTCCACCAACCTACGGTTCGGGCCGGACGAACATATGTTCGTATCGGCCGTTCGCCGGGGAACTCCGAAATCCTGCCCGGCTTCTACCCGTTTAAACCCTGCAGGACAACGTGCGTTTCTGTGATTTGCCACACACAACTTCGGCCTAAAGTGAGGGCTGACCGTGACTCACAGGCACATGTGTTGAACGACCTGGCCGCGCTGCTGCGCCAGACCGAGGACGACAAGCTCTTTGACGGGCTCGGCGGCGATCACGCACGCCCCTTCGTCTCCGCCGCCTTCACCCCCTTCGCCCTGGCCGCGGCGCTGAGCCGCCACGCGGCCGGGCGCACGGCACTCGTCGTGGCCGAGGACGACGCGGCCGCGCGCGATCTGGCAGTCGACCTCGCCGCCTACCTGCCCGAGCGCGCCGTGCGGCACTACCCGGCGCGCGGCGTGATGTACGAATCGCACCTCGTGCCGCCGCCGCACCTCGTGGGTCTGCGCATCGCAGCACTCGACTCGCTGCTGGCAGAGGACTCGGACGCCGTCGTCGTCGCCAACGCCGCGGCGCTGGCCGAGCGCGTGCCAGACCCCGGCCTGCGCCCCCATGGATTCACCCTCGAGCGTGGCGACGTCAGCGACGTCGACGAGTTGGCGCGTGAGCTCGTCGCCTGCGGCTACGAACGCGTCGAGCGCGTCGACGACCGCGGACAGTTTGCGACGCGCGGTGACATCGTCGACGTCTTCCCGGCGACCGGCGACTCGGCCGTCCGCGTCGAGCTGTTCGACATCGAGATCGAGTCGATGCGGCGCTTCTCGACCTTCACGCAGCGCTCACTCGACGAGATCGACCGCACCGTGATCGAACCAGCCGTCGAGCTGGCGGCCGAACACCGCGACGAAGCCAGCGCTGCGCTCGACGCGGCCGGCGGCGACGCACCGGCCGCAGACATCGCCGAGCTCCTGCCGCTTGAGCGCTTCCACGACCTGCTCGAGCTTGCGCCGACGAACACCTGGCTGGCAGTGGCCGGGCGCGAGGGTGTCGACGCTGCGCTGGACGAGCTCTGGTCAGACATCGCCGCCTCCTACGGCGACGCCAGCGGCCACGGCCTCTACGTCGACGCCCAGCTGCTCGCCGAGCGGTTGGGCGCCGGCGCGGATCTCTCGATCAGCAACCTCACGGCCGGCGACGGCCCCGAGCTGCGTGCCGAGCGACCGGCCAGCATGGCCCGCAGCTTCGAGGCGGCCGAGATCGAACTCGAGAAGCTGTTGCGCGCCGACTACCGCATCGTCGTCGCCTGGAGCCGTCAGTCCGAGCTCGAACGCGCCACCTACAACCTCGCGCGCGTGAAGCCGTGGCAGATCGACGAGCTGGCGGACGTCGGCAGCTGGAGTGGTGTCTTCTTCGCTCGCACGACGTTGCGCGAAGGCTTTGTCCACCCCGGCCTAAAGCTGGCCGTGATCCCCGACCGCATGTTGCTGCGCAGCTCGGGCCAGAGCGCAGCAGCAAGAGCCGGTGGCGGGCGCGCGCGGATCGCCAGCTTCGCCGATCTCGCCGTCGGCGACGTCGTCGTCCACGAGGACCACGGCATCGCGCGCTTCGACGGCTTCGAGACCAAGTCGGTCGCCGGCGTGACCCGCGACTACCTGACACTTGCCTATCGCGGCGACGACAAGGTCTTCCTGCCGGCCGACCAGCTGCACAAGATCAGCCGCTACTTCGGCGCCGCCGGACCCGAAGGGGTGAACCTCAGCAAGCTCGGCGGCAAGGCCTGGGAGAACCTCAAGTCGCGTGCGCGCAAGGCAGCACACGAACTGGCCGGCGAGCTCATCAACCTCTACGCCGAACGCCGCCGCGCCATCGGTTTCGCCTTCAGCCCCGACACCGAGATGCAGCTGCAGTTCGAGGAGACCTTCCCCTACCACGAGACGCGCGACCAGCTCGACGCCATCGAACGCGTGAAGGAAGGGATGGAGGCGCGCCAGCCGATGGACGTGCTGATCTGCGGCGACGTCGGATTCGGCAAGACCGAGGTCGCCCTGCGCGCGGCCTTCAAGGCAGTCCAGGACTCAAAGCAGGTGCTCGTGCTTGCGCCGACGACGATCCTCACGCAGCAACACTTCGGCACCTTCTCCGAGCGCATGCGCGACTTCCCCGTCGGCGTCGACTTCGTCAGTCGCTTCCGCAGCAAGGCCGAACAGAAGGAGGCGCTGGCGCGCTTCGCCGAGGGCGAGACGGACATCCTCGTCGGCACGCACCGCCTGCTCAGCCCCGACGTACGCCCGAAGGATCTCGGGCTGATCGTCGTCGACGAGGAGCAGCGTTTCGGCGTCAAGCAGAAGGAACTGCTGCGGCAGATGCGCCTGACGACCGACGTGATCAGCCTCTCGGCGACGCCGATCCCGCGCACCCTGCAGATGTCGATGTCTGGACTGCGCGAGATCGCGGTGATCGCAACTCCGCCCGAGGGCAGGCGCCCGGTCCGTACCCACGTCGGCGAGTGGGACGAGGAGGTCGTGAAGCACGCGTTGATCCGCGAGCGTGACCGCGGCGGTCAGTCGATCTACATGCACGACCTCGTCGGCACGATCGACGAGGCGGCCGACCGCGTGCGCGCGCTGGTTCCCCAGCTGAAGGTGGAGGTCGTGCACGGTCAGCTCGACGAGGCCACCCTCGAGGAGCGCATGCTGGGGTTCATCCGCGGCGAGTTCGACTGCCTCGTCTGCACCACGATCGTCGAGTCAGGGCTCGACATCCCGGCGGCGAACACGCTCGTGGTCGAACGCGCCGACAAACTGGGGCTCTCGCAGGCCTACCAGATCCGCGGTCGCGTCGGCCGCGGACGTGAGCGCGCCTTCGCCTACTTCCTCTACCCTTCGGCGTTGCAGTTGACGCAGGACGCCGGCAGTCGGCTGGCGACGCTGGCCGACCACACCGAGCTCGGCAGCGGCTTCAAGGTGGCGATGCGCGACCTCGAAATCCGTGGCGCCGGAAACCTTCTGGGCGACGAACAGTCAGGGCACATCGCCGCCGTCGGCTTCGACCTCTACGTCGCGATGATCGAGGACGCCGTCGCCGAGCTCGAAGGCCGTGGCGAGGCAGCAGAGGTCGAGCCGGTGCGCCTCGACGTCTCGGTCGACGCCTACGTGCCCAGCGACTACGTGATGTACGAGCAGGCCAAGATCGAGCTGCACCGCCGCATCGCGGGCGCGCGCGAGCTGGCCGACGTGGGCGCCCTGCGCGAGGAGCTCGTCGACCGCTTCGGACCGTTGCCGGAGCCGCTCGAGCGACTGCTGCAGCTGCAGAGCGCGCGGCTCAAGTTCGGGCGCGCAGGCGCGCGCACGGTCGGCTTCAACGGCGGTCGCCTCGTGGTCGCGCCGATCCAGCTGAGCGCCGATCAGATCCGCCGTGTGCGCGAAGAAGCGCCGACGGCCATCTACGATCCCGGGCAGCGCACAATTGCTCTGCGTGTGGACGGGGAGTCCGACGAACAGTTCGCAGCGCTGGCAGCCATGGCCGACACACTTTTGGCCGCTGCTGCCCAGCCGTTAAGCGTGTCTTAGGCACCGCTCCCTACCGGATTTGCAGGTGTTTGCCCTGATATGTTCCCCACGATTTTGAGCACGCAACGCGTATTCAACGAGACCAAGTGAGACTGAGACAGTGAGCGAATCGACATCGAGCCCGAGCCCCAAGCCCAGCAGCACTCCCAGCGGCGGCAGCAGCACCGGGAAGGTCACCTTCTTCGGACAGCCCGCGTGGGTGGTGATCGGCGGACTTGCAGTGATTGCAGTCCTCGTCGTCCTGGTCGTCCAATTCACCGGACGCGGAGTGCCTGACGACGCCATCGCCAGCGTCGAGGGCAACGCAATCCCGATCGCCGAGTTCAACAAGCTCGCGAGCCAGACGGCCAAGGCCTCTGGTGGCGTGGTGCCCGACCCGCCGGAGTACAAGAAGTGCATCGCCGGCAAGAAGAAGGACTCGCCGAAGCTCAGCGAGAACGCGCTCAAGACCTCCTGTGAGAACGACTGGGAGCAGATGCGCGACTCGATCGTGACGTCGCTGGTGCAGCGCGAGTGGTACGAGCTCGAGGCCGAGGACCGCGGCCTTGAGGTCACCGACGACGACGTGCAGCAGTACTTCGCCCAGGCCAAGCAGCAGGCCTTCAAGACCGACAAGGAGTACAAGGAGTTCCTCAAGACCTCGGGCCAGACCGAGAAGGAGATCCTCTCGCTGCTGCGCTCGAACCTCGTCCAGCAGAAGGTCCAGCAGGAAGTCATGTCCGCTCCGACGCCCAGCGCCGGACAGGTCAAGGCCGAGTACGAGAAGAACAAGGACAAGTACGCCACCCCGGCCTCGCGCGACTTCTACATCGTCTCCAACAGCAGCAAGGCCAAGGTCGACGCCGCCAAGGCAGCGCTGGCCAGCGGTGACAGCTGGAAGAGCGTCGCCAACCGCTTCTCCGAGGACCCCGCCAGCAAGGAGAACGGCGGCAAGATGACGGGCTTCACCAAGGGCAGCCAGCCCGGCGAGCTCGACAAGGCCGTCTTTGAGGCCAAGAAGGGTCAGGTCGTCGGTCCGATCA
>JBIQMF010000024.1:0-12264 GCA_044463545.1 Solirubrobacterales bacterium | reverse complement strand
CCGGCCGCGGTCAGGAGGTTCTGCAGGTAGTCACGCGTGTCCGAGTCAAAGAGCGAGAGGAACTCGTCAAAGTTGACCGTCGGCTTCGTGTTGGCCAGCGGAACGGTGCCGCCGTCGGGAATCTCGCCCGAGTTGGGGTCGCCGATCTTCATGTCGACGTACATGTCCGACAGCGGCGTGCGCGGACGCAGCAACATCGTCGTGTCCTTGTAGATCGGCGCGTGCTCGCGGCGGATCTTCAGTTCGACGTTGGCCGCACCGTTCTTGAGGGTGACCTGACCGATCTCACCGACAGCGACACCGGCGATGTTGACGGTCTGCCCCTGTCCGGGTGTGACGGCCTGTGCGCTCGAGAACTCGGCGTGCACGACGTAGAAGTCCGTGCCGATCAGGGGCACCCAGTTGGGCAGGTAGAGACGCTGGTTGCTGAGGATGTAGCCAGCGACGCCCAACGAGCCGACGACCAGGACGATGATCGCGGCGAGGTGCACGCCGTAGCGCTTGAGTGATTTACGCAGTCCGTCCATTACGGCGTCGTGCTCCCTGGCGTCGGTGCGAGGTTCGGCTTCTGGTTCTGGTAGCAGCGGACCTTGGTCTGGACCGGCGGGTTGGCCGAATTCAGGACCTTCGGGCTGATCCCGGTCTGCGGCTGTGCCGCCTTGCCGTAGACGTTGCCCGAGGGCGTCGAGACGTCGGCCGCCGAGCCCGAACCCAGGCGCAGGTAAGGACCGGTCGAGGTGAAGTTCTGTGCGGCGCTGTTCCAGCCCACGAGCGAGTACCAGAACTCCTTGTAGTTCTCCTTGCCCGATGTGTGGATCCCGTCCGGCACGACGGTGTTGAGCGTCGGGAACCAGTTGTTGTTCCAACAACGGGCCACGTAGTCGAGTTCCGGGAGCAGCTTCGTGGCGCCGCCCTGCGCCTTGGCAAAGCCCTCGGTCGTCTGCTGCATCTCCTTGGCCACGCCGCCGAGTTCATCCTTGCCCAGCAGACGGTTGGTCTGCGTGATCCACGGGTAGGCAGCCCGCACGGTGGCCGGGATCTCGGAAAGCTGCGGCGCGATCTTGTCGGCGAAGCGCGTGACGGCCGGCAACATGCGGTTGAGCTCGACCAGCGTCGGGTAGGACTCGACGGCCAGGCGCGAGAACTCGCGCGTCGAGCGGCGCAGCGCGTCCTCGTCGTCTGCGAAGGCACCGATCGTCGTGGCGAAGTCGGCGATCAACGGCGTCAGTTGCGCCTCGCGGTCGTTGATGGCCGTGTTGAAGTCGCGGAAGCCGCGCAGGATGCGCAGCTGCGTGTCGTTGCCGTCGCCGATCAGGGCGTCGAAGAGGCGGGCACCGCCACGGAAGCCGTCGGGGCCGTAGCGGAAGGCGCTGTTGAGCGCCTCAGCACCGGTCAGCATGCGCACGGCCGGGTCCTGGGTCTTGTTCTCCTCCGGGGTGCCGACGGTGTTTAGCGCGTTGCCGATCTCGGTGAAGAGCAGCTCTAGGCCCTTGCGCGCGTCGGAGTTGACCGCGCCCAGCAGTTGGTCGAGCTGCACCGGGCCGCCGGTCTGTGCCACCGGGATCGTGCCGTCGGCCTTGATCTCGGGGGCACCCGGGGTTCCCGGCTGCAGGTCGATGAAGGGGTTGCCCTCGAGGAAGATGCGGAAGCGGATGCGCGCGGTGGCGTCGGTGCGCAGCGGCTTTGCTGCGTCCTCGAGCTCCATCACGACCTTCGTGGTGGAGCCGTTGCCGCGCTCGACCTTCTCGACGCGGCCGACGTTGACCCCAGCGATGCGCACCTGGGCGTTGGGCTGGATGTTGGCGGCGTTCGTGAAGTAGGCGTTGACGCGGTAGCCGTGCGTGAACGGGATGGCCTTCGTGAACGCGAAGTACACGAGGATGCCGAGCACGATGATGCCGATGATTCCGGCCTTCTTCAGCGCCCGCGCGTCGGGCTCGCCGTGGTGCAGAGTCATCGCCTCACCTGCTCAGATCCGATGGCCTGCGTGTCCGGAGTTGTCTTCCCGGAACGAATGCCGCTGGGCTGCGTCGTACGCGTCGCCTTGGGCATCGAGAAGCCGGGGTCACGCGGCCTGCCCAGAGTCACCTCATTGCCGGCGCCGCAGACGTTGTTCTGGCCCGTCGTCGGGTACGGGTTGCTGTTGAGGTAGTTCCAGAGGTTTCCAAGCGTCCTGCCGTCTTCCTGGAAGTTGACCTGCGAGCTGGCGGGGAGCGTGTTACCCGGGCCGACCTCGGCGCTTGTGTCGCCGAGCACGTTGGGCCAGCCGACGGCTGGCGCGAAGCGCATCCAGCCGGTGCCGAGGTCACGCGAGCTGACGACGGAGGCCAGGTTGCGCGCGAAGAGTCCGAAGTAGTTGCAGCGAGTCTGCGCCGGCGTGATGTAGGTCAGCGGCTGCTTGATGGTCGCCGTGAAATTGTTGAGCCCGTTGAGGCCGAGGCGCACCTGCGGATCGGACGCGAACTCGCCGAGCCTCGTCAGCGTGCTGTCGAACTGCGGCGCCGTGCGGTTGAGCTTGCGGAAGGCCGAAGGACCGTTGCGCGTGATCGAGGCGAGGTTCGAGGCAACGGACGGCAGGTACGGAGAACCCGGCTGGAAGCGCTCGACGGTGTCGGTCAGCTGGCGGAAGTAGCGGCGCTGACCAGGCAGTTCCTCGGTCAGCACGGCCAGCGTCGAGGGCGACTCCTCGAGGCTCTCCTGGATGCCGCGCGAGGCGGCAGCGAAGGCCTGGAAGGTGCGGTCGACGTTGACCCAGACCTCGTAGCCGGCTTCGCCGCTGGCGGCGTAGTCGACTGCGACCTGGGCGATCACGCGGACGAAGCGGCCGAACTCTGTGTCGGGGTCGGCGACGATGCGCGCAACCGGCTCGAGATGCTCGAACAGCGGGCCGATCTCGCCGAAGGTGGCGTTGAGGTCGGCCCCGCGACCGGCGAAGGCGTTGCCGAACTCCTGCAGCGAGCGCTTGTTGCCCTCGCGCACGCGTTCGTCGAAGGTGTTGAGCAGGTCCTCGAACTCGACCGCCGTGGTGGCCTGTGAGAGCGGCAGCGAGCCGCCATTGGGGATCGTGTCGTCGGACTTGCCGAGGCTGAGCTCGATGTACTTGAGGCCGATCGTCGACTTCGGCCGGACCTCGATCGTCGAGTCCTTGGGGATCGGGCCGATGTTCTTGTCCAGCTTCAGCGAGGCCTCGGCGATGTACTCGCCGTCGCGGTTCTGCGGCGTGATGCGGGTCACCGTGCCCACGCGGGCACCGCCGATGCGCACCTCGTTGCCCTTCACCAGCGCTGCACCGTTTGGCAGGTCGGCCGTGATGTCGTAGGTCGGGACGAAGGGCAGGCCGGAGTTGGCGTTGTAGCTCAAGAGCACCATCACGAGGATCACGAGGATGGCGCCGGCGCCGACCAGCACCGGGTTGTCTGCGACTCCCTGGCGGCGCATCTCAGTTGCCCCCCATCAGGTAGTCGAGCGCCGCACTGGCCGAACCCAACTGGCTGGCCTTGGCGTTTGTGGTCGTGCGCTGGATCGACCCGGCCTTCTCGGGCTCGGAGTTCTCGCCCTCGCCGAACCAGTCCGACGCACAGGCCGAGGCCCGCGTTCCGTTGACGTTGAGGCAGCCCGCGTTGGCCACGACCATCGAAGAGCGGAAAAAGTGTCCAAAGGCGTTGGTGCCGTTGCCGGCAGCTGCCAGGCCGATGGCCATGGCGGCGAGGTTCGAGTAGCCGTTCTGCTTCTCGAAACTCGTCAGCAGGTTGTTGATGTTCTTGACCGAGCTGCGGTTGTTGCCGATCTTGCGCAGCGTCTCAGCGACGGGCTGCAGCGCCGGGATCTGGGCGCGGAAGACGTCGGCAGTCCTGCCGAAGCGCGTCAACGCGGGGTTTGCCTGCTTGACAAACTCATCGGTCCCGGCCACGAACTCTGAGAGGTCGCCAGCGGCAGCGCGCGCCGACGCGGCCACCGGCGCTGCCTGCACGGCGAACCCCTCGAGCACAGGTGCCGTCTCTTCGAGCTCGCGCAGGAAGGCCGGCAGACGACGCATCGTCTCGGCCAGCTCGGCCTGCTTGGCGTTCGTCGCCCGGGCCGCCGTGTCTGCGTTCTTCATCATGTTCGTGATGTTCTTGCGCGCACGGGCCAGGCGCTGCAAGGAGGCGTCGCCGGCCTCGGCCATGCGTACGAGTTCCTTGTTCTCGTCGGCCAGGATCTTCAGGACCCTGTTGACCTGGTAGAAGGTCGGGTCGAAGCGGTCGAGGATCTCCTGCAGGTCCTGTCCGCGACCGGTCAGCGTGATTCCGAGCTCGTTGATGATCACGCGGAAGCGCTCGCGTTGCGGCTCACGCATGTTGTTGAGCAACTCGTCGGGGTCGACCGGGGAGCCGGTGCGGTCGGACGAGAGGATGCGACGACCATCGTCGGCCGGGTCGGCGGGCAGCTCACCCTTGCTCGGGGTCCCCGGGTCGCAGTCAACAAACTTTTCACCGATGAGCGACTGCAGGCGGATCTTGCACTTGGCGTCGTTGTAGAAGGTGCTGAAGGCCGGGTCGGAGATCACGAGGATGATCGAAGCCAGGCCGTTCTTGCCCGCGTAGATGCCGTCGATCGAGCCGACGTTGGCGCCGGCGACGCGGACGTCGGAACCCTGCGTCAGACCGGCCGAGTTCACGAACACGGCGCGGATGCGGTACTCCTCGCCGTCGCTGGCGCCGACCGACGAGAAGACGAGCAGCGCAGCCGCCGCCATCACCAGACCGAGGACGGCCAACCTGCGTGTGCGCTGGGCCAGACGACGCGGGTCTGCCGCGCGGGCCGTGCTGGTTATTTTCGACTTGAGCTTCATCACGTCACGGTCCCGGGGTCTGCAGGGCGGGGTTGCAGTCGATCGTGCCGCCGGCCGCGAAGGGACTCGAGGCGTCCGCCGGAGTCTGGGCGGCGCTGCCCGGGCAGCGGTCGATTCCGGTCTGGGCAAAGTCAGCCAGCGAGTTGTCGTTGTTCGGCGTCAGCTTGCCGCCGTTGAGGCTGAAGGGAGCCGTCACGGTCGAGACGCGCACGAAGTGACCGTTGGCGTCGTAGTTGGCCGAGATCTGGCCGAAGTGGGAGAACCAGGCGGTCAGCTCAGGCGTGTAGGGACGCAGGAACTGCAACACGATCTGGCCAGTCTGCATCGCCGTCACGGAGTTCGGGAAGGCCTTGCGCGACGTCTTCGTCAGCCCCGGCTGGGTGGCGAAGATGTCGGTCATGTCGTTGTTCTTGCCGCCCTGCTTGACCATCTTGCGCAGGTAGGAGAGCGTCGGCTCGGAGTTGTCGATGAGCGGCTTCATGGCGCGGAAGAGCGGAGCAAGCCCCTCCCCGTCGTTCTCGCCGATCGGGTCGGACTTCTTCGAGAGTTCTTTCAGTGCGGCGAAGGTCGGTCGCAGTTGACGGAAGGCGATCGTGCCCTCCTTCAACGTCTTCGGCATGATCGCCAGGGCGGCGTCGAGCTCCTGCGACTCGGCGGCGACGGCCCGCGTGAAGCTCGTGAGGTTCGTGAACATCGCCTTGATCTGTTCTTCCTGCTCGGCCAGCGTGCGCGTGGCGCGGTCGGAGACGACGAGGAAGTCGGCCAGCGTCTCATCGTCCTTGGCGACCGAGTGCGCCAGGCGTGCGCCGGCGTCGAAGAACGGCGCGATGTAGCGCAGCGCCATGTTGCCGTAAGTCGTCTCCTTCAGCGGCGTGTCCGGGTTGTCCGTGTACTGCGCAGAGCTGCCGCGGATGAATCCCTGCAGACCCTTCGTGACGTCGGGCGTGAAGCTGTTGAAGAGCTGGTCGAGGTCGACCGGCGACTCTGTGTCGTCGAGTGGGATCACGCCGTTGTCGGGGATCTCCTTGGCGTTGTTGGGACCCGGGGCGATCGCGACGAAGCGGTTGGCGACGCCGGAGAGCGAGAACTGGCGGATCGTCGCCGTGCTGCCGCGGTGCAACGGCTGCAACGAGTCGTCGTCGATACGCATCTTCACGTTGGCCATGTTGTTGTCGGTCAGCGTGATCTCTTCGACCTTGCCCACAGCCTTGCCGCCGACCGTGACGTTGGCACCCTTGACCAGCTGACCGCCGGTCTCAAAGACGGCGTTCACGTGGTAGCCGCCGCCACGGGCGACGAGCCAGACCACGAGAATCGCGGCGCAGATGATCGCCGTGATGGCGATCTGCCTTTGCGTGCGGGTGACCACCTGGCGCCTTACTCCATGCCCAGCGGACCGACGTCAGCGCCGGTGAGGAACTGCTTTACGAAGGGGTTTTCGGATTCAAAGAGTTCGTGCGCGGGGCCGGCGTCGACGATCTTGCCCTTCCAGAGCAGGGCGATGTGCTCGGCGACGCGGCGGGCCGAGAGGATGTCGTGGGTGATCACGACGTAGGCGCCGCCGTTCTCCTGGTGGATCTCGCGGATCAGCTCGCAGAGCAGCGCCGTGCGCACAGGGTCAAGGCCGGAGTCGGGCTCATCGAAGAGCACGATGTCGGGGTCGAGCACGAGTGCACGGGCGAAACCGGCGCGCTTGCGCATACCGCCGGAGAGCTCGTTGGGCATCTTGTCGCCGTCGTTGCCGAGACCGACTTCCTTCAGCCTGCGGTTGACGATCTCGGCGACGTCGGCCTCTGACTTGTCGGTGTGCTGGCGCAGCGGGAAGGCGACGTTGTCGAAGAGGTTCATCGATCCGAACAGGGCACCGTCCTGGAAGAGCACGCCGAACTTCTTGCGCACTTCGAAGAGGCGGCGGTCCTCCATGTTCGGGACCGACTCGCCGTGCACGAGCACGTCACCCTGGTCGGGGTAGAGCAGGCCCACCATGTGCTTGATGCAGACAGACTTGCCGGTACCCGACGGGCCCAGGATCATCGAGATCTGCCCCTCGGGGATCTCAAGGTCGAGCCCGTTGAGGACCTTGTTGCGCCCGAAGGCCTTGTGCACGTTCTTGAACTCGATGGCGCTGCGCTCAGAGCCGTGGTCACGCGGCTTTGTCGAGTGGAAGTCGTAGGGGCCGGCGTGCTCATAGCCCGGCGCGTTGGGCGGAATGCGGTTGCCGAACTCGTCGAGGTGGATCGTCGGCTCGGCCGGCCGCTTCTCCGGCGGCAGTTGTGTCGGGAATGATTCGCCCGTCTGTGGGTCGACGAAGCGGGGGTGCTCGTCGAAGCCGTTTGACTCCTGTACCTCTGTCACAGCTTCCTCGCCGTTCGTGCGCAGGTCATCCTGACCAGCACCGAAGTTCTCCTCCATCATGGCCTAACGCCACCTTTCGATATTCGCGTGCATCAACCCGCATGTCAAGCGTTTGGATCGCTGCTCAAAGCAAGCACAACTTTGCATCGTCAACCGCCTATCGGAGCTCTCGGATTCGCGCCCCAGAAGAAGACGGTGCCCATCATCCCCACGAGGTGGACAACAACAATGTTCGCAACCATCGACTTGGCAGTTGCCGTTCCCACGCCGACCGGTCCACCGGTGACGTTGTAGCCGTAGTAGCAGGCAATCACCACGATGATTGTCGCCATCACCATCGCCTTGATGAGACTGAAGAGCAGGTCTGGTGGGTTCTGGAAAAGCCAGAAGATCAGCGAGTAGGAACCGCTCGAGACGTCACCGACCTGCTGGACGACGGCGATGTAGGAGGCCAGGAAGGCGCCGGCCACACCAGTCACGTAGAGGAACGGCAGCACCAGCCAGCTCGCCAGCAGCCTGGTCGAACCGAGAAAGAGCACCGAGTCGATACCCATGACCTCGAGCGCGTCGATCTCATCGTTGATGCGCATCGAGCCGAGCTCGGCGACGATTCCCGTGCCGACCTTGGCGCACATCATGTAACCGAAGGCGTACGGCGCGATCTCACGCAGGTCGCACCACGCGGTGAAGACGCCGGCGTAGGCGGGTGCGCCGAAGGCACGCAGCGAATAGGCGCCCTCGATGCCGCACTGCAGGCCGACGAAGAACATCAGGATCCAGATCACGATGGCCGAGCCGATGATGAGCACGCCGGCCTGGCGCAGGACCTCGCCGAAGAAGGTCATCACGCGACCATTGAGGATGTCGACCGTGACCTCGCTGCCGAACTTGACAACGCGGCCGAAGTCTTCGACCCACTGCTCGATCTTGCTGCGCACGCCGACCATGACTAACGGATCTGTGTGATCTCCGGGTGTGTGGCCAGCAGGGCCTGGGTGAACACGTAGTTGAAGGCAAAGACGCCGATGAAGGCGATCACGACGGCCTGGTTGACGGCGCGGCCGACGCCCTCGGCACCGCCCTTTGCATTCATGCCCTTGTGGCAGCAGACGATGGCGATGATGGCGCCGAAGATCGTCGTCTTGAGGATCGACCCCCAGAGGTCGGTGACCGAGGCGTTGGTGAAGAAGGTCGCCCAGAAGGGACCCAGCGGTGCGCCGTTGACGATCGTGGCGATCACGCCGCCGGAGACGCCCAGCATCAGCGCGAAGATGTCAAAGAGGCCGGTCAGGATCATCAGCGCGAAGAAGCGCGGCACCACCAGGTTCTTGATCGCGTCGACGCCCAGCACGGCCAGCGCGTCGAGCTCGTCACGGATCTTGCGCGCGCCGAGGTCGGCCGTGATCGCCGTGCCTGCCACGCCGGCCATCACGACGGCCGTCACGAACGGCGCGAACTCACGGATCGAGGCCAGCACGAAGAAACCGCCGAGGCGGTCGATCGAACCGAGGATCGTGAAGATGTTGGCGGCCTGCAGTCCCGGCGCGCCGTAGCCCAGCGCCACCGTCGAGATGACGAGCGGGAACCAGCAGAGTTTGAGCGCGAAGAGGAACTGCTGCACGAATTCGCCACCGTACGGGTACGGAGGGCGAATCGCGGAGACGATTGTTCGGCCGGCGAGGATGACCATCTCGCCGATCTCGGCGAGAAACTCTCTCGCTTGTTCATACGCGCGCGAGGCGTAGTTCAAAGCTGCACTCCGTCCACGGCAACCATCTTGGTGCCCATACCGTTGTCACTCCCAGCCATGGCTCGGACCCAAGGCACCGCGGCTCTGAGCAGCCGTGCCGGACCCGTCCCCAAATTCCGTTGGAGCATCATATCTAGGCGTTTTCGTCCTTTCGGTCTTATTCCTGCACGAGTAGTTGGGCTCTTGCAAATCTCCGCCGCGCGCTGCTGGTATCTTGCGAGCGGTTTTACGGTGGAGGGAACTGAGTACAACCGGCGGGCACGGCACCTGCGGCAGATCGCCGCAGTGATGCTCTGCGTCTTCACCGCTGCGCTGGCCACGGGCTGTGGCGGCCAGCCGCGCCAGGACAAGGACGCGCCCACCGGCAACTGGGAAGTCACCGTCCTCGACTGGCAGTTCGCCGAAAAGCAGCCGTTGGGCGAACCGCAGGACTTCGTGCTGAAGGTGCGCAACAGCGACACCCGAGCCATCCCGCAACTCATAGTCACGATCGGCGGCCTGCGCGAGACGGTCTACCAACCGGGTGCTGCGACCGACGTGCGTCCGATCTGGATGCTCAAGGAGCCCGACTACGCAAACGTCACGCCCTACAACGCCAAGCTTTCGCAGAGTTTCAACCTCGGCAAGCTCGAGCCGGGCGAGACGGCCACCTACACCGTCAACCTCACCCCCCTGCGCCGCGGACGACACGAGGTCACATATCGCCTCTCACCAGCGCTCTTTGGAGAGAACAAGGTTGTTAACGCCTCTGACGGGTCGCTCGCGGCAGACACGCGTGAAGTCGTGATCGACCCGACGCCCGTGTTCGACGACGACTTCTTCGAAGACTGAAAAGGGGGCGCGCAACTGTGCGCAGCAAACTGACTCTCACCATCACGGTCGTGCTGGCAGCCATGCTCTGGCTGGTTCCGGCCGCCGGCGCCCAGCTCGAGCTCTACGCCAGCAATGGCCAAGGGGCCGAGACCGGCTTCGTGCAGGGCGCGGCCAACACCGTCTCGGTGCGCGGCAGCATCGACCCTGCCAGCGGCGGTACCACGGTGCTGGTGCGCCAGATCGACATCTTCCACGCCTGTCCCAGCGCGCAGGGCAGCGAGGCCCCTGTGCTCAGCGAGTTCATCTTCTGGGTCGGGAGCAACGCCGAGCTGCCCAAGGCGGCGGTCTTCGGCGGCATCAACTCTGCCCAGCCCAGCACCCGCTTCTGCATCTACAGCTACTGGCAGTCGACCTCGCCCGGCCCCGACAACCCCGATACGACCGACGTCCAGGATGTCAACTTCCGCATTCCGACTGACACGCTGAGCTGGTTCAGTGTCGCCTCGGCGACGAGCCCCGAGTATCCCTACTTTGCGCTCGCCGGCAGCAGCGAGACGGCGAGCCCAGTGATGCTGGCGTTCGTCAACCAGAAGACCAGCTGTCCGGCCAACTACCCCGGCGGCAGCAACAGCCTGGTGCTGGGCACGCCGCCCGCCGGCAGCTTCAGCTTCGACGGCGAGGCCCGCGTCAAGGCCGGCTTCTGGCGTGCCTGCAGCTACTTCCAGGTCGGCGTCACGTCGCTGCTGGCCGGTCAGAGCGAGTTCAGCCGCAGCCCGCGCAGCGGCTGGGTTCCGCGCTACAAGTTCAAGCGCGGCACGCTGCGCCGCAAGAAGGGCAGGTGGCAGCTCGGCGCGACCCGCTGCCGCATCGAGACGTCCTGCCGCATCACGCTCGAGGCGCGCTCGGGCAAGAAGTTGCTGGCGCGCGGCAGCGCAAAGGGCAAGGCCGGCAGCAAGAAGCAGGTGAAGCTGACCCTGAAGCCCACCTCGGCCGGCAAGAAGGCGCTGCGCCGTTCGCGCTCGGTCAAGGTCCGCGTCACGGCGACGAGCGTGATCGACCTCTCCGAGGTCGATCGTCGCGTCACGGTGCGGCTGCGCTGAGCGCGGGTCGCCAGCGGCGCGCCCGATCCATCACGCACGCGTCCGGACCCCGGTTCGAATCGGGGTCCGAGCGCAGCCGGGTGCCGCTCAGGAAGCGATCTTGACGTCGAGCGAGTAGCTGTCGAGCAGCTCGTCCGGCGTCGTCGGCTCGGCGGCCTCGCGCAGCGCGGCAAGCTCGCCCGCCATCGTCGGCTTCTCGTGCTTGTAGAGGATCCCCAGCGCCATCGGATCGTCGAGCGCCGACTGGAAGGCGGCAACGCGGTCGGTCGGGTCGTGGTTCTCGTCGAGCTGGGTGACCTCGTCCTTCCAGACCTGCGTCGTGTTGTTGAACGACGTGCAGGGCGAGAGCGCGTTGATGAAGGAGAAGCCGGGGTTGCGGATGCCGGCCAGCACGAGCTCCGTCAGCTCCTTGGCGCGGAAGGATGCACCGCGCGCGACGAACGACGCGTCGGCCGCGATCGCCATCGCCATGGCGTTGAGCGGCTGCTCGACGTTGCCGTAGGGCGAGGACGGCGACTTCTGCTGGTGCAGGCTCGTCGGCGAGACCTGGCCCTTGGTCAGACCGTAGATCTCGTTGTCCATCACAATGTAGGTGATGTCGACGTTGCGCCGGGCGGCGTGCGGGAAGTGGCCGCCGCCGATGGCAAAGCCGTCGCCGTCGCCGCCGACCGCGATCACCTCGAGCTCGGGGTTGGCCATCTTGACGCCCATCGCCGTCGGCAGTGCACGCCCGTGCACACCGTGGTAGCCGTAGGTCGTGACGAACCCCGGGAAGCGGCTCGAGCAGCCGATGCCGGAGACGATCACGGTCTTGTCGGGATCGAGGTCGAGTTCGGCGAAGGCGCGATAGGCCGCAGCCAACACGCCGAAGTCGCCGCAGCCCGGGCACCAGATCGGCTTGAGGTCTGACTTGAATTCTTTCGCGTCACGAGGCATTGCCTGCTCCTTGTCCCAATTTCCTTCGGATCCCGGGCCGTCCTAGGCCGCGGCCCCGGCCGCAGCCGGAATCTGTTGCTCGATGAAGTCGGCGATCGACGCCGCCGTGAAAGGCCTGCCGGTGATCTGCGTCTGCGAGATCACCTCGATACCGCAGTCGGCGCGCACCATGCGCGCGAACTGGCCCGTGTAGTTGACCTCGGGCACGACCACGGTCTCCATCCCCGCCGCCCACTGCTTGATGCGCGAGACGGGCATCGGGTGGACGATGCGCGGGTAGAAGGTCGCGGCGCTGATGCCGCGCGCGGCCAGCAGCTCGGCGGCCTCGACGGCTGCGCCCTCGGTCGAGCCCCAGCCGAGGATGCCGACCCTCGCCTGCTCGGGGCCGGTGATCGTCACGCGGCCGGTTTCTGCCAGCGGTGCCAGCTTGTTGAAGCGCTTGTCCTGCATCGTCTGGTGCAGTTCAGCCGTATATCCGG
>JBIQMF010000023.1:0-12391 GCA_044463545.1 Solirubrobacterales bacterium | reverse complement strand
GATGAGCCGGCGCTCTACGCAGTGCCGATCACCGGTCGCACGGTGGGGACGCCCGTACCCGGTGTCGCGCCGACGCCGCAGTCCTGTGGCGAGCCGCCGGCAGGGCCCGTCGATCCGACCGGTCCGACCGGGCCCGTTGAGCCGACGAGCCCCACCGGCCCCACCGATCCGCCCGCAGGTCCGACGCCCGATGCGCCCGTCACCCCGCAGCCGGGCGACAGCGCCAAGGCCCCTGCGCCGTCGAAGCTCAGCGCCAAGCGATTTGCCAAGCTGCTGAAGCTCAAGACTTCGGGCAAGGCCAAGAAGAGCGGCAGGAGCATCAAGGTCAAGTTCGCCTTCAGCCACGCCGTGCCCAGCGGATTCACCGCCAAGGCAGCATGCAAGGGCAAGCTGCGCCTCAGCGTCAAGGTCGGCAAGTCGCGCGCGATCAAGGCTTCGGGCAAGCTCAAGGCTTCCGGCAAGCGCTGCAAGTCGACGATCACGGCCAAGCTCCCGGCCCGCGCGCGCGGCAAGAAGGCGACGATCACCGTGCAGCACCCGGGCAGCGTGGCCGCGGCAAAGGCCAGCAAGAAGTTCAAGCTGAAGCTGCGCTGATCGGCCTGCGACGCGCGCCGTCAGCAGCGGCGCGGCTCCGCGCAACGCGCCGGCCGGGCTCTCGGCCATCCGCGCGCCCTGCTGCCCCGAGAAATTTGCCTGCGACCCTGTGAAACCCGGGCTGCTGCGCCGTGTTGGTAGTTGCACCACCCGGCCAACTGACCCAGACAGGGGAGATTCTTGAAGTTCATCCACTCGACACCGCGCAGCGCCGGTTTGTCGCTGATCGCGGTCCTGACCCTGCTCGTGGGGCTCGGTGGCGCAGCGGATGCCGGTGCCCACACGGCCCGGGCAGCGATCGTCGGCGGAAGCGAGGTCACCCAGGAGCGCTTTGAGCGCGAGTTCTCCCATCAGGTCGCGCTCTTGGCGTCGGCCAGGAAATCCGACTTCATCTGCGGCGGATCGCTGATTGCTCCGCAGTGGGTGTTGACGGCCGGCCACTGCAAAGAGGCGCTGCTCCTGACGCTTGAGCCGCGCTACGCCGTGCTCGGCCGTGCCAACCTGCGCGACACCACGCGCGGCGAGACGATCAGCATCGTCGGCAGCTATCAGCACCCGAAGTGGAGCGATGACGCGCGCTCGCCGGCCAACGACCTGATGCTCTTGAAGCTGTCGCGTCCGGCCACCACCGCCACGCCGATCCGCTTCGCTCCCGAGGGTCTGACTGACCAGCCGAGCGGTACGCCGGCGACGGTCGCGGGGTGGGGCGTCACCAGTCTGCGCCGCAAGACTGCGCCGCGACGCCTGCGCGCGGTCGAGTTGCGAACCTACTCGTGGAGCCCGTGCCGCAACAGCTGGCGCTCGAGCTTCATCCGAAAGTCGATGATCTGCGCGGCCGTGCCGGGCAGGCCGCTGAAGAGCGTCTGCTCGGGCGACAGCGGGTCGGCTCTGGTCCAGGGCGGTGTGCAGATCGGGATCGTCAGCTTCGGGGCCGAGCGCTGTCGTGCCCGTCCATACAACGTCTTCACGCGCACGGCCAGCTTTGCCGGCTGGATCGACGGCTCGATGCAGCGGGCGCTCCTGCCGCGTCAGCAGCTTCAGCTCATGTTCGTGCGCGGCCCGATGCGCGAGAAGCGCGTGAAGATCGACAACCCGTCGGGCCAGCCGGTCACGGTCACAGGGGTGCGGGTCAGCCGCGGGCGCTTCCGTCTCAAGGGCGCACTACGAACGGCAACCAACTGCATCGGTGTGATCCAGCCAGGCGGCAGCTGCTACGTGCGCGTGCAGGTACGCCCCAGGACGAACTGGTCGGTCGGCGAGCTCACCGTGCACAGCGACTCGCTCCCGCAGGGCACCGTGAAGGTCGATCTCGTCGCGCTCTGAACCCGCGCGTGCGGCCGCGCCGACGCCTCCGAGAGGTAGTTTTGGCCCGTGGATTCGTTCGTCGCAATCGACTTCGAGACGGCCGCCTGGGGATCGGCCTGCGCGCTGGGACTCGTCCACTTCGAGAACGGCGTGAAGGTCGCCGAGCGCTACAGCCTGATCGACCCGCAGCTGCGGCCCTCGCGCTGGGAGCGCGGCGCCATGGCCGTCCATGGAATCCGCCCGGCCGATGTGGTCGGTGCGCCGACCTTCGCGCAGTTGTGGCCGGAACTCGTCCACTACGCGGCCTGTTACCCGTTGGTCGCCCACAACGCCAGCTTCGACATCGGCGTGCTGCGCGCAGAAGTGACCCGGGCCGGACTCGCGGCGCCGAGCATCCGCTACGGCTGCTCGATGAAGCTCGCGCGCGTGGCCTGGCCCAAGCGCAGGATGCGTGATGTCGAGGAGGCGGACCCCGGCCAGGAGCTGCGCCCCGTACCCGACAACCACAAGTTGAGCACGCTCAGCGAGTTCCTGGCCATCGAGCTTGACCATCACAACGCGCTCTCAGACGCCCGCGCCTGCGGCGAGATCACCGTGCGAGCCGTGGAGCAGCTCGGCAAGTCCACACTGGCCGCCGCCTACGCCGGGCCGCGTCTGACCTGGGGCGAGGCCGACTTCAACGTGCCGGCAAATTCCTGATTTCGGCGACCCTGCGCCGGCCGCCCGCCAACAGCCAAGGGGCACGCGGCGCTACCGCCACGCCGGCGTCAGTCGCCGCCGCCACCCATGCTGTTGAGCGTGGGGCAGGGCGGACGCCGGTCCCACAAGGTCTGAAGCTCCTCGGAGCTGAGATCGTCGCGCTCCTCGGCCTGGCCGATCACGACGTCGATCCAGTCGAGCTCGCAGTCGCACTTGATCGACACCCAGTGTTGCTTGGCCCCGCGACGCAGGTTGTGCAGCAGGCGCGTTGAATCGTCGGGCACGATCGCCGCGATCTCAACGGTCTCGCCCTCGCCGACGGCGGCCGGCTGATCTGTGTGCTCGACGATGCGGTCGAGGATGTCTCGCATCGCGAGCATGCCGACAACCTGCCCGCCCTCCATCACGACGAGGTGACGAAACTGACCGACCATCATCGTGTGCAGCGCGCGCTCGAGCTTCCAGCTCGGCTGCGCCGCGACGGCCGTACGGGTGTGGAAGTCGGCGACGGTCCTGCCTTCGACCGACTCGTTGTCGGCGACCATCTTGACCACGTCGTACTCGGTGAAGATCGACGGCGACTCGTCGCCCGTGTCGACCACAAGTGCCCGCCCGTAGCTCTCTTTCACGAGTTTGACCGCGGCGGCGATCGGTGTGCTGGCGAGCACAAGATTGACCGGCGCCATGGCGTCTTCGACGGTCGAGGTTGTCAGCAGCTTTGTGTTGATGCTTCCGGATTCCATTGCGCACAAGTATTACCGATACGCGGGCAAGGTGGGGCACGATCCGGCCACGCGAGCGCGGCCGCGAGGCGTCGTGCAGAAGCAACAGCGGGACGTCGCAGCTGGCACCTGATCCAGAGCGCCCAGGTCAGGACGCCAGCTGCGCAAGTTCACGGAACCCCCCGCGAACGCCGTCCCACAAACAGGGTAGCCAGAAATACCACCCGGTACACAATCATCGGCGAAATATTTCGTTCACTGATCGTACGTTTGGCCAGCTGGCCAGTTTTCTGTCGGTGCCCTCAGCGCACGCGGAAGTTCCGCTGCGCGCGACCAGTCTTGAAGCGAGTGCTCGAGGGAAGATCCGCCCGCACCTTGTAGCTACCAGCAGTCAGGCGCACGCGCGCGGTGAACCGACGATTCTTGAGCTTCACCCGGCCAGTCGCCCTCTTGGTGCCCTTCTTTCCTCGGCGCGTAACTGTGATGCGGACGGTGCCGCGCACTCCTGATCGGACGGTGCCAGTTATCGTCGCCAAGCGCCGCTTCACGCGGATCTTCGAGAGTTTCAGCTTCGGCGAGATTCGCGCCTTTGCTGGAACGGACTTGGGCTGCAGCGTGTAGCCCTGGCTCAGGGCAACTGACCTGCCGAGCACGTCAGTCGCGGTCACGCTGAGTTCAAATACGCGAACCAAGGTGGACGGGTTGGCATAGGAGAGCGTGTCGCTCACCAGTGCAGTCCACGCGGGTAGCGATCCCGGCCGGTGCCACGAGTAGCTCTTGGAAGCGATCGGGGCGCCCACGTTGCTGACACCGACGGAGACGTTCACTGTGTCATTGCGCGGAAAACTTGCAGGGCCGAACGAAATGGTGGGCCCGATCGCGTCGATCACGGTCTGCGTCGCCACCCACTCAGACGTGTTGCCACGGGCGTCGCGGGCGCGCACCCGCACGGCAATGGTCTGTCCTTCAACACCGCCGGCCAGTTGCAGCGTCGTCGCCGGGCTTGCGTCAAGCACGCGGACCCAGCCGCCGCCGGCAACTGAAGTTTCGACGTCGTAGCTTGCGACCGTTGCGAGCGGGTCACTCGCCGACCAGTTGGCGGTGGGTTCAGCGTTCGTCGACCATTCCGGCAGCGGGCTGAGCTCCACAACCGGCGGATCGCTGTCAAACGTGACCGTGACGTCGTCCCTGCCGGCGAAGGCCTCGCCATAGGTGCTTCCGCTCGCAACCACCTCGAAGGTCTTGACCCCGCTGGTGGTGCCCACAACGGTGAATGTCGTCGATGCGCTCGCGCCGGGTGCGATCGTCCCCAGGTTCACGGCCGTCGGGCTGCTCGCGCTGAGACCAGCGGGAAGATCCCCGAGCGCCAGCTGTGCGGCTTCGAGTGGCAAGTCGCTCGAGGGGTTGGTCACAGACGCCGTGATCGTGACGCTCCCCCCCACCCCCAGCAGGCTGGAGTCTGCAGCTGCGACGACAGCCGGGATCGGGGTCTCCAGCGCGGTGATCGGGTGATTCGCCGCCAGGGCGAACGGCTCTACGGGCTGGCCGTCGACGGCGCTGTGCGCCTTGACCTTGAGCAGCTGCGTGCCGCTGGCGGTCGAGCGGATCTGCTCGATGTTGTCCTCTCCGTCCTCGCCGCTCGGCGGCATCGGATTGTCCGTCGGCGCATAGTTGCCCGGAGAGCCCGAAGCCACGGTGTTCGTGTCGACGCTGTCGCCGGCGTCGGAGCCTCCCGTCGACGTGATTGTCTGTCCGCTGGGGTCGGCGGGTGAGATCTGCGAGAGGTCGAGGTTTGTCGTTTCCCTGTAGGTGTGCGCGGCTGTGACCGACGGATCCTCGGGGTAGGTCTGCTGTTGGCGGCGATTCCAGGTCAGCGTCACCCGCTCGCCAGCCGCAACGCCCGAGACCTCGAAGAAGCGCGCGCTGTTGGGCCCGGCGCCGTGAACCGACGACGTCACGTAGTTGCCGCGGTTCGGGAACGTGGTGGCGAGGTCCAAGGCCCCCCAGCCGCTCGTCGGTGTCCAGTAGGTCTGGCCCTGAATCGGCTTGGCGTTGTTGATCAGAATGGCACGCTGCGCGATCGGGCTGTAGACCCCGACCGACGCAAGCAGAGCCGCGGCGGCTGTGACTTGCGGCGCGGCGTAGCTGGTGCCCGTGCCGCAGCCCGCTCCGTAGTCGTCGAGCTTGCCGTTGTTGTCGTCGTCCCATGGGCGTGGGCAACCGATGTTGCCCCCAGGTGTTGCGATCAGGTCCGGCTTCTTGCGGCCGTCCCAGGTCGGTCCGGCTGAGGAGTTCGGCCAGACGCAAAAGTTCGGAGCATCGTCCGGGCATGTCTGCATGCCGCCTACGGTGAGTAGGTTGTGCCCATTACCGGGAGTGCTGATGCGATGGGTCTGGCCCGGGTAGGCGCTGTTGCAGCCGATGTAGATTGATCCGGCCTGGCCGCAGTTGCCGGCGCTGTTGACGTAGGTGATGCCGTAGACGTCGACCATACGGTCGACCCACATCCAGCTGGGGTTGTAGGGAACCGTGTCCTGATAGATCCCGGCGCTGTAGTTCCATGCTTCTGGCAGATCCGGCACGCCCGGATGGCCACCAGCGGTGATTCCCAGCACCCAGCTGAGGTGATCGAAGAAGGCGATGTTGCTGTTCGGGTCATAGAGCTTGTCGATCCCGTAGGCGATCCCTTTCCCGCCAGGGCCAAGCGCAAAATCAGTGCCCGCGATCGCCGCCGCGATCAGATTTCCATGAAGACTTCCTTCCCAGTCCGTCCGTCCGGGCGGCGAGAAGACACGGGTGTGGGCTCCTGCAGCGGCACGTGGCACGCCGCCCGGTCCGCCCTGGTCCTGACTGGGGCCTGTGCCGGCACACGTTGAGCAGTCGCCCGGCAGACGGGTGTTGAAGATCTGGTGTCCGGTGCTGATGCTCTGGTCCCATGTGACCACATCGGGCCCGTCAGCGCCACTCGGGAAATCAGGATTGTTGGCCTGACCGTTGAAACCAGCCGCGTGCCACGTAGGCGAGCCGTCAACCGTTGTCGCGAGTGCGTGCGGCAACTCAAACGCGCTCACCCCGGCGACGTCTTCGAGGCGGCGAATCTTCGCGAGCTCGGCAGGAGTCGCATGGACGAGCACGGCATCGGCCAGCAGCTGCGCTCGAGCGGGCTTGGCGCCGAGCCGCGCGATCGCGCGCGCGGCTCGTGCCCGTCGAGCGGCGTTCCGGCTCTCAAGCTTGGCCAGAAAACGCATCGACGCGTTGCGCTGCTTCTCCACTCGCGCCGCAAAACGTCGCTCGCTCGCCGTCGCCTTCCCGGGGCTCTTGCGGGCAGCCGAGCGTGCCGCGGTAATGCCGCTGACGCGGCCCGAAAGGACAAGGCGGTGCTCGCGCGGAACAGGCACCGGCGACGCGGCGATCGTCACCGCGTAGAGCTCGCGGCGCTCCGCTCCCCCACCCCCGCCGTCGGCCGGCGCAGATTCCGTTGTCTGTTTGATCTGAACCCCTTGCGTGAGGCCTCCAGCAACGCGTCGCGCCCGGCCGGGTGCGACGGCTGCACCACCGCCCCCCGCTCGCGCCTCACCGCTTGCCAGCCCAAACCCCACAGCGTCTCGGTTGCCAGCAGCAACCGCGCAGACAATGACAGCAGCAAGGATGCCCAGAAGGGTCAGACTGCCTCGATTCTCACGTTCTCTCTTCACAACGCCAACCTAGTCCTGACTATCGGACGCCAACTGCGCAAACACGAGATATTGCACAGAAGTGCGGGACAGGGCGGCCGGCCCCTGCATTGCGGGGCGTCAACACGGTCCAGCGAGATGACCCGCCGTCACAGGGCGACGGGACCCCGAGGGGCCGGACTCGAGCTCGGGCAGCATTGAACCCCAGTCGCCACGGAAGAATGCGCTCAAGGCTTCAGCGGGCGCGCAATGACGCCGGTATACTGGGCAAGCCACGATGAACGTTGCGCCCAGCGCCACCTTCGTCGAAGAAAGGGCCGGGGCGCGAACCCCGGCCCTTCTCTTTTTGTGGTTAGTCGATGCGCGAAGCAACGACCACGAGCACGATCAGCGCCACGATGAATTCCGTTGCACCGGTCATAGCTCCACCTCCTTTCAGTCAGCGCCGAACTGGATCGTCCGGCGTCGACTCACCGTCACCAGGACGGCGATGACCTCAGAGGTGCCACAACAGGAAGCTAGTCCGACCTCGCGGACGTTGCTGCACCTGCTCATCGTTGCGAGCGGGAAGTCAGCGTGAAGAAGAAGGCGAGCCCGTTGCACATCAGGGCAACGGGCTCGCTCGAACCGACGCGGAGCGGCGACGGCGCCGACGCTCGTCATCCTCCGGATTTTGTCGGAACGCTTTGGGGGCCAACGGCTCGGCGAAGAACCAGCCCTCTCCCTGGGCCGCGACGAGAACTCATGGCGTCGCGGCCCAGAGAAGCTCGGCCACTAGAAGTTGACCCTCACGACGCGGCGCAGCGACTTGCTGTTGCTGTGCGAGAAGTCGACTTCAGACGGCACCCAGACTCGGAACGTGATCTTGGCCCTGACGCGCCGCGGGATGCGGTCGAATCGGTAGGAGACCTTGAAGTTGCCCTTCTTGTCCGTGCGGGTGATGGCCACGGCCGGGCGCCACTTGCCGCCCGAGAGGTACTGCAGGGCAATGATCTTCCCGCGCGCCGGGTAGCGCTTGTCGATCGCCGACACCTTGCCGCGGAACGTCACCTTCTGGCCCGTGCGGACCTTGCGCTTGTTGACCTTGAGAGTGACCTTCGCAGCGGTGCCGAGGTTGACTCCGGCCTCCTTGTCCTGCAGGAGCTCGCTGCCCGGGAAGACCACGCGCACGCGGCGCGAGACACCCGGACGCAGGCGGTAGTAGTAGCTGCCGTCGGCCTTCGTGCTGACTGTCTCGGCGAGGATCTCGGACGAGCCGGGGGCCTTCGTCCAGATCTCGATCGGACGACGTGACAGCGGCGAGTAGCTCGAGGTCGTCAGGAATCCCTGCACGACGCCGGCGCGGCGGTAGCCAACGGTGGTGCTCGTCTTGCCGCCAGCGAGGTAGACCGTGCCCTTCTTCTTCTTGATGCACTTGCTCTTGCGCTTCTTCTTGCACTTGCGCAAGCCCCGGTAGATCGCCGCCGAGAGTCCAACGGGCTTCCTCATCGGGTTGTCGACCGTGAAGGACTGGCCGTTGGCGAGCTTGGACGTCACCAGCTGATTGCCAGCCTGGTCGAAGGCCAGAACGCGGACTTCGTAGGTTCCCTTCGGCAGCCGCGTGTCGGGGAAGCGAGCCTCGGCGATCGCGCTCTTGGCCGCGCTACCCACCTGCCCGCCCGAGAAGCTCGCAAGCCCCGTCGGAAGGTTGACCCACGGGCCGGTAGCGCCGCGAATCTGGATGACGGCGTTTTCAAGACCACTGACGGCATCAGCCAGCGTTGCGCTGATCAGTGTCGGGCGGTTCGGGTCGCGCTCGGCCAGGTAGCCGTCGGGCGATGTTGCGTCGATCCCGAAGTCGACCTCGGTCGGGCTCGCCTTGTTGCCGGCGAAGTCCACCGGCGAGAACTTCAGGGTCTTGGGACCCTCCCCCGTCACAGGGACCGTCGCGCAGTTGCCACGCGGCGCGTCGGCGTCGGCAGGCCCGGAGCCGTTGATCGAGTAGGCGATGTAGGCGCCACTTGTAGAAAGCGGCTCCTCGGGCCACGGAGCGCCGACCATGCCAGAAAGCGCGTCGGTGCCGCACATCGTCACCTGACGCCCGTCCATGTACCACCTGCCGGGCTCGACACCACTGTATGAGCCGGTCGGGTCGGTGCGGTCGACCTTGAGCTCCTGATGCTCGGTCTCGATCGCCGGGACACCGGCGCAGCTGATTGCGCGAATGTGAACCCAGTTGATGCCCTCCGGCACCGTGTTGGGGATGGTCCATTCACGACCGTGCCCAACAGCGACGTTGATGGTTGTGCCTCCTGCGTCGTACTGATTCTGGCTGACAGAGAGGGCCCAGCCACAGACAGGCGATTCACTGCCCTCGGAGGTCAGTGGCGCTTCCCAACGCTGCACCACGCGACCTGCGTTGAGGTCGGCATCACTCGCCCAGCCATTGGCCTCGCCGTCAGCCTTCGCCGGCGGCGTCGAGTCGTAGCCGATCGGGATCTCCCCCTCTTCGCCAACCTGCGAGGTGTTGCCGGCCTTGTCCACGACCGTGATCGTGGTGCGCCACTCGCCCTCGTCCGGCACAGTGATTCCGTCAACACAGCCTCGACCCGTCTCCGCGTCGAGCGTTGCGGTCATGCCATTGACAGTCTCGCCGAACTTGATCGTGACCGGAACCGGGTCACTCTGGCCGGGCTGCGTCGCATCGACGTCGACGATGACCGACTCAAGACCTGACTGAGTGAGGGTCTCAACCGTCTCGCCGTTGTTGTCCCAGCACATCTTGAAGGCGTTGTTCGAGCTCCAGCCGTCGTGACCGTCCGTCTCGACCTCTGGGTTGGTGATGGGCGCCGGCAGGGTGTTGTCGACCTTGTAGGAGACGGTCGCAGACTGAGCAGTGTTACCGGCATAGTCGCGAGCGGTGTAGCGCGCCGTGTGCGCGCCGTCGCTGACCTGGTTTGAGTTCCATGTCTTGTCGCTGCTGCTTGACGCCGGGCACGGAATCCAGGCACCGGCCGTGCAGTCGGCCGCGGTCACGACATTCGTCGCCGGCACGCTCAGATCTGGGATGAACACGATCTGATCGACGCCTGCGCCGCTGTCTGTGGCCGTGGCACCGATGGTCACGTCGCCGGAGAGCCACGTCCCCGAGCTGATCTGACGAGAGTTGGCCGAGACAACAGGAGCAATGTCGTCGCCGATGATTGCCTGAATTGAGTCGATGCCCAGTCCGCCGAGGTTGGCCAACGGGAGATGAGTCTTCACCATGAACCCGCCGCAGTTTGCGCCGCAGACCGACGTCACAATGCCGGCTCGGGTGGCCCAGTTGTTGTTGCCCCAGGCGCGCAGGTCCATGATCGGATAGCCGGCGCACTCGTAGTTGGCGCCCGGAACTTCCCACACGTCAGTGCCGCCGGAGTAGCGCAGGCAGCCCTTGACAACCAGCGCCTCGTTGGGATTTGAGTTGCCGTTGGAGTAGTACGACCAGAGACTGAGCTCTCTGAGATACGCGCCGTCAGGAAGGCGCTGTGACTTCATCCACATCAGGCCACCACCCGTGCTGCCCGTGATCGTCATTACGCGGGCGGTGCCCACGCAGCCGAAGTCAGCGCCGGCGAATCCACTGTGCCATGTGCTGCCCAGCGGATATGTCGTCAGCGCGCACGGCGGCGGTGTTGCGGCATACTGGCCAGCCGTCGCCGACGTCGGGGCAAAGGCGAAGACCGCGCAGGCTGCAATGCCCAGGGCGATCGCCGCGCGAATCTTCGAGTACATGCGATTGGTCCCTTCTTCTGGGGTGTGATGAGTGTTGGTGGTTCTGGGCTGGTCGGCCAGCTGCGCTGAGTCCGCCACGATCACACGTGCACCGAGGGGGAGGAAGGGGGGAGACAGTCGGTGCCTCATCGCGACCTCGCCTCCGGAGCAAACTCGGCCGAGCCGTCGTCGATCGTCGTGGCGGGTGCCGGCTCGGGAGCTGCCGCTTGTCTGGGGGTGGGGACCGGGGTGGCGGCCCTGGTCGTCGCCTGTTTCTTCTTCTTCGGTTTGGCGCGCGCAGGTCTCGGTGCGGGCTTCACCCGGTCGTACATCGTGGGCCGGGTGTATGCAGGTGCCGCCGCGCGGCGCTCGGCAGCGACGGCATCGGCTCGGCTCTCGCGTGCCCGCTCGATGCCCTGCTCCACCGCCACTCCGCCGCCGGCCGTGGTCGCGGTCACGGCGACGACGGCCACCGCCTTCTTGGCGGTTGCGACCTCGGTCCAGCGGTCGGCCCCCATGAGGTGCACGGCAACACGGTCGGCCAGTGCCTGGATCCATGCCTCGGCGCGCTCTACGACTGACGCACCGCTGGACCCGGTGAGAACCAGCGCCGGTGGCAGCAGCGCAGCGACGTCGCGCGGCGCCGTCTCGTAGGCGCGCAGGATCATGCGGCAACCGACGCAGTGACGCAGGTGCGGTCGCAGTTCGAGCGCCGCCTCGGTGTCTGATGCGAGGACCTTCCAGATCAGCGGGCGCATGCGTTGGCACTCACGCCCCTGCGCGATCGAGTTGAAGCGGTTGGCGAAGGCTGCGCGGCCGCGCTCGAGCGAGCGCGAGACCTTGCGGCGCGAGAAGCCGGTGCGCTCGGCGATCTCGTCGTAGGTGAGTCCCTCGGCCTGCGCCAGCATGCAAGTGATCTGCGCCGGAGTCAGGCGACCGAGCGCTTCAAAGCCCATGTAGATCTCGACGGCGTCTTCGACGACCTCTGACGGATCGCCCTGCTCGGACAGGAAGTGGTCAAGCTTCTCGGGCTCAAGTCCGACCTGCCAGTGCGGTCGTTCGCGCTTGATCGTGAGGGCTTGATGGCGGACGACGGTGCGTAGCCAGGGGCCGAGTTCGTCCGGGTCGTCGCTGGGCGCCTTCGTGAGCAGCACCTCGAGTGATCGCTGGTATGCGTCCTCAGCGTCCTCGGTCGAGCGGCTGTAGCGTCGCGCGTCCTGCATCAACTGGGGGCCGTAGCGGCAGATCACCTCGGTGGCGACTTCGTTGAGTCGTCTGCGCGGTGGGCGCTCCTGCGCTGTGGTTTTCGCTGCGCCGAGTTCAGCGCCGTCCATGATCCCCCCGATCACGAGTGTTGACTGGCCTGCGGGCGGGGGTGGCGCGGCCGCCCCCCGTCCTGACTGTTCCCCCGCACGAGAGGCGGCGTTGCCAGATTGAACGCACAGGTCCGATGTGGACGCCGAGATGCGCGTTGCGACCTGTATACGCCAGATTCCTGCAAATTGCAAGTTTCTCGCCGTGCCGGCGAGTCCTACCGAGTGATTCCCCCATGCCCCCTTAATGCAACAAAGCCCTGGCTCTTACTCCCCCAAACAAGGTATTCCGCAGAATGATCAAACCCCCTAGGCCCTTGCATGCCTCCGGCATGCAAGCGACCTGCGCGCC
>JBIQMF010000022.1:0-12506 GCA_044463545.1 Solirubrobacterales bacterium | reverse complement strand
CCGATGTGGCCCTCAAGGTGCATCTTCATCTCGCGGATCTTCACCGCGATGCCCTCGTAACGCGACGGGATATCCGTCACGGCGTCGACGCTCATGTCGCTGTTGAGGTGCGTCGTGACCGGGATGCTCAGTCGGCCGAGGTCGAAGGGTCCGACCTCGACGTCCATCACGGCCTGCATGCGCGCAGGCGCGTCGGGGCCGGGGTCGACGTTGTAGATCTTTCCGCCGGTCAGCGAGACGCGGTCGTCGGTCGTGCCGTGCTTGTCGGTCGAGCCGATCTTCGTCTCAAACGTTCCGACCTCATTGACGGCCGTGCAGTTGGCTGCGGCGGCGTCGACCTGGCTGCACTGGGGGGCGGCCGTGGTGTTGGCCACGAGACCGACCGGCAGCTTGATCGTGAGGTTCTTGAGCTCCTGCTGGTTGGCGGAGTTGGTCACGGTCAGGTCGAGGTCAGGGTGACCGCCGGCCTGGGTGTCGCTGAGCGTCGCCGTGAAGGTCGGGGCGAACGAAGCACCGCAGTTGGTCGGCGTCACGGTCGTCGTCGCGGTCGACTTGGTGGCCGAGGAGTGCGGCGTGAACTCACCAGTGAAGGTGTGCGCAGTGCAGACCGTCGGGTTCACGAGCATCGCCTTGCTGCCGGCGTTGAAGTCGAGACGCAGCTGGGTGAAGCCGAGGTCCGGAATGTTGTCGAAGTCGGCAGTCAACTGTCCGGTGGCGTCGGGGTCGGTCGAGCCGAGGTCACCGACAAGGTCGGTGGCGCCGTCGATCGTGATCGCGCCGCGCACGACCAGCGTCTTGCCGGGCAGCTCGAGCACGAGTGCGACACGGAAGCGCGTGTCCTTGTTGGTGCCGGGCTCGAGGATGTACAACTTGCCCTGCGGGCGGGTCGACATCAGGTGCGTCGTCATCGTCACGTCGGCGATCTTGGAGCCGGCCGGGCAGGGGTCTGCCGCCGGGTCCCAGCTCGGGTTCAGCGCCGAGCTGCAGGAGATCAGATCCTTGGCGAAGGCCGGGTTGATCTCGAAGCCGGACGGGAAGGTGAACTCGGTGCGGCTGATCGTCGGGTTCGTGTCGGCCGAGTTGATGTCGATGCGCAGACCGACGGGAACACCGGCCTGGGTCGTCGACGGCGTCACGCTGATCGTCGGCTTGGTCGCCTCCGGGATCGGTGCACAGTCGGTTGTGTCGAAGCTCCACGACGACGTCTTGCTCTGCTCGGGCGAGCCGTGGCTCAGCATGCGCGCGGCGACGACGTTGCTCTGGCACTTGCTCGGGTTGATGGCAAAGCGCTTGCCACCGACGGTGCTGGCCAGCTGAATCGACATCGAACGCATGCGCACGGAGATGCCTTCGTAGCGCTCCGGCAGCGTTGCGTGTGTCGTGACACCCCAGTCGTCACGCAGCGAGGCAGTGATCGGGATCGTCAGCTTGCCGAGGTCGTAGGGGCCGACCTGGACATCGATACGCACGGACAGTCGTGCCGGCTCGCCGGCGGCCGGGGCGACGTTGAAGAGGTCGCCGGTGATCGTGTAGTTCTCGGCCGTGTTGTTGCTGGCACCCATCGCGGCGGCGACGTCACCGACGTCGCTGGCCGCGTCGCAGTTGCCCTGGCTGGCCGCCGGGATGCTGCAGAGCGGCACGTTGCCGGTCGCCGCGACGAGGCCGGTCGGCAGGTCGATGTCGAGCTGCTTGATGTCCTCACCCTTGGCCGGGTTGCTGGCGGTCATCGTCAGCGTCGGGCTGGCCGCCGAGGTCGTCGGGCTGGCGCTGCCGCCGAAGGTCGGGTCGAAGCCCGGGGCGCCGCAGTCGCTCGTGGTGGTGTAGCTGTCGGTGACGACACGGTTGTTGGCATCGTTGGTGTTTCCGTGCGGCGCGAATTCTGCGGTGAACTCTGCGTTCGTGCAGGCGCGCGGGTTGTTGAAGAGCCCGAAGGGACCGCCGTCGAAGTCGATCGTCATCTTCGAGAAGGCGAGGTCCGGCAGGTCGGTGCCGACGCTGTCGCCGTAGACGGTCGTCGTCATCTGGCCGGTACCGGTGTTGACCGATCCCTTGCCGCCGGCCTCGATCTGCGAGGAGCCGTCGACGGTCAGGTAGCCACGCGAGATGAGGTTCTTGCCCGGCAGCTCGACGACGATCGCCGTGCGGTAACGGGTGCTCGGGTCATTGCCGATCGGGTTCTCGATGAAGACCTTGCCGTACTGCTTGTTGGGCAGCAGTGGCGTGTCCAGCTCGACGTCGCCGATGGCGCGGCTGGCCGGGCACTTCTGCGGCTCGGCGGCGGGGTTGTTCGTGTAGCCGGCGTTGATCTGTTCGCTGGTGCAGACCTCAAGGTCGTTGGCGAAGGCCGGGTTGATCTCCATGCCCTCGGGCAGACCCATCTCGACCCAACGCAGAGTCGGGTTGTTGATCGGGTTCTCGACCTCAAACTTCAGCCCGATCGGCGCTGCCGTCTCGGTCGTCGTCGGCGTGACGGTCAGGATCGGATCGTTGTTGAATGCGCGCGGGCACCCGGCGACGCTGATGTTCTGGTCGATCGGTGCCACGGGCGGTCCGCTGCGGCGGACGATCTCAGCCGTGATCGTGTGCGTACCGCAGCGCGTCGGGTTGATCATGAACGGGACTTCGTTCGAGCTCGCGTCCTGGGCGTATCCGTACACCGTCAGGGTCAGCTCGCGGATGAAGACGTCGATGCCCTCGTAGCGGTACGGGAGCGACGTGAAGGTGTTGATGCCGTAGTCCGGACGCATCTGCGTCGTCACCGGCACGCTGAGCTTGCCGAGGACGAACGGGCCGACGGTGACGTCGAGGATGGCCCCGAGACGAGCGGGCTCATCGGGGCTCACCGTCTCGAAGTTGTAGAGATTTCCGGGCAGGGTGAGCTGCTCCTGCGAGCTGCCCATCGTGGTGATGACCTCACCGACGATCGTGTTCGCCGGGCAGTCGCCGGCGATGGCGTCTTCCTCGTTGCAGCGCGGCGTCGCCACGGTGTCGGCGACGAAGCCGCTGGGCAGCTTGAGGTTGAAGTCTGAGAGCTGCGGCGTCTTGCCCTGGTTCACGACCTTCAGGTTGAAGTTCGGGTGGCCGGCCGAGCGCTCGGCGTCGGCCTGGGTCTCGCCGGACTTGCCGGGCGAGAGCCACGCGGTGAACTGCGGCTCCGGCGGCACCGTCTCACAACCGTCGACCTCGTACGTGCTGTAGGTCGTCATGCCGTAGGGCGTCGTGCTGGTGCCGGTGTGCGGCAGGATCTCACCTTCGAGCACCGCCGAGCCGCAGACGGCCGGGTTCACGAGCAGGGCGCGATTGCCGCCGTAGAGATCGAGCTCGAAGTCGTAGAACGGCAGGTCGATGACGTCATCGAAGTCGGCCGTGATCTGGCCGGTGCCGCTGTTGATGAGGCCCGTCGGCCCGTCGAGGTCGGACGCACCGTTGATGTTGGTGGCGCCGCGCAGCACGAGGTAGGTGCCGGGCAGGTCGATCACCAGCGCCAGGCGGAATCGCGTCTCCTTCGTGTTGCCGGGCTCCTCGAGGAAGACATAACCCTCGAACTCGCCTTCAAGCAGCGGGGTCTTGACCGTCACCTCGCCGCGACGGGAGGTCAGCGGGCAGTCGTCGATGGCGTTGCCGTTCGGGCCGTTGCCGTCGATCAGGTCGGAGTCGCACACGGCGTCGAGTCCGTCGTTGCCGACAGCCGGGTTCACCGTCATGCCGTGCGGGAACTTGATGTTGATGCCCTTGATCGTCGTGTTGAAGCTGTCGGCGGTGCCGTTGGTCAGCTTCAGCGTGAGGCCTGTCGGCTCCTGCGACTGGTCGTTCTCGGGGGTCACCTCGAGTGTCGGCAGCGAGCCGGCCGGGAACTCAAGCGGACAGCCGGTCGTGTTGAAGCTGAACGAACGCTCCGAAATCGGGTTCGTCGCCTGCGTGCCGTCAGCGGCCCAGGCGTCGAGCGTCAGCGTGTTCGTCTGACACTTGCTGGGGAGCGTGAGGAACGGCTTGCCGTTTGCGGCGTAGCCGTGCAGGATCATGTCGAGCTTGCGGTAGTGGGTCTTGATGCCCTCAAAGCGCTGGGGCAGGGAGACGTTGGCGTTGAGGCCGAGGTCGCCTTCGCGGAAGCTCGTGTTGATCGGAAGCGCCATCTTGCCAAGGTCAAACGGCCCGAGCGCGATCGTCGCGACGGAGGTCAGTCGCGCGGGCTCTTCGGGGTCTGCAACTTCGGTGTTGAAGATCTTTCCGTCGACTTCGATCAGGTCGTCGCCCGAGCCCAGCGCGACGACGAACGCGCCGACCTGGGTGTCGTCGTCACAGATGCCGTTGTTGGCGTCGGCCAGCGGGCAGCGGTCGGTCGAGGCAGGGGCACCGGTCATGCCGGCCGGCAGCTTGAAGGTGACTTCCTTGAGGTCCTTCTGCAGGTCTTCACGCTCGATGCGCGCCGTCATGTAGTCCGGGTGCGAGCCGGCCTGGGTCTGCCCGGGCGGCAGCTCGATCACGGCCTTCGGCGTGAAGTCGGCGTCGTCGGCACAGGGGTGCGTCGAGTCGGCAGCGGTCGAGAAGGACAGCGTGGGGTGGCCGGCCTGGTTGAAGAAGACGTTGGCGTTCGGGGCCGTGGGCGGACTCGTGGTCGCGTTGTTGTTGTTGGCGTTGACGCGGACGCGTGCGCTGTGCGTGCCACATGTGTCCGGGGTCACGAACATTCCGACGAGGTGGTCGTCGTCGGCCTTTCCGCCCTCGAAGTCGAGACGCAGCCAGCGGTAGGCGACGTCGGGCAGACCGCTGAAGTCAGCTTCGATCTGACCGATCGAGAGCGGCGTGCCGTCGATCACCGACATGTCGGTGGTCGTCTCGGCGGTGCTGCCGAGCCCGGCCGTCGGGCCGTTGGTGGAGCCGGCGATCCTGGCGCCGCCGCGGACGATCTGCATGCCGCCGGGCATCTGCAGGTAGAGCACGAACTGCAGGCGGTCGTCGGCGGTCGTACCCTGCTGCTCGAGGTACATGGCGCCGTCGACGGCGTAGCCGGTCATCTCGTCGCCGCCGGTCTCGGTACCGGGCAGGTTCGGCAGCAACGGCGTGTTGACGTAGAGCTTGCCGATCTCGCTCTTGGGATAGTCAGCGCCGCAGCTGTTGACGTCGGCGTTCGGGTTTGCGATGTCGGCATCGATCACCGACGTCGGGCAGGCTTCGAGCGTGTGCGCCACGGCCGGGTTCATCTCAAGACCGGCCGGGAACTGCAGGCGCATACGGTTGATCGTCGACTGCTGCACGGTGCTGTAGGTGGCACCCTGCTCGACCTGCGGGACCGAGACCTTGGTCGACATGCCCGTCGGGGTCGAAGGCGTGGTGGCGAATCCGCTGAGCTCGACGGTCGGGGTGAACTGCTGGGCCGAACAGCCGGTGGTCACCGGCGCGCCGACCGGCGTGGAGGTCGGGGTGGCAGTCTCGGGGCCGCTGTTGGGCGGCGAGCCCTCCGACGTGATGACGCCGCGGAACATCAGGCTGACGCCGCACTTGCTGGGCAGGGTCAGGAACGGGCGGTCGTCTGCTGTGGTCGGTGTGCCCTGGTCGTTGATGCCGGCCATCTTCATCGTGATGTCGCGGTAGAGCACCGGAATGCCGCGGATCGACTGATCGAGCCCGGAGTTCTGGTCGGTCTGGGCCGAGAGCTGGAACTTGTCGGTCGCGGCCAGCTTCATGTAGAGCTTGTTGACGACGGCGCCGAGCTTGAACGGGCCGACCTCGGCCGGCGTCACGACTGCCAGCTTGGCCGTGTACTTGGTCAACTCGTTGGTGCCGGCCATCAGGCGGTCGATGCCGAGGGCCGCGGCCTCGGGCGAACCCGGGACGACGTCGGAGTAGTCGCCGCGGTCCATGATGTAGATGCCGCCGTAGAGGGTGATCGGCGCAGGACCTGCGCCGGTGGTCACCGACACGTCGCCGATCTTGGCGGCGGCCGGGCAGGTGGCGCTTCCGCCGTTGGCGATCGTGTTCAGGGTTGCCACCGAGCACGAGTTGCTGGTCGCCTTGATCGAGCCGCCGAAGCCCTCGGGCATGACGAATTCGAGGTTCTTGAGGTTGTCCTCACGGTCGGTGCGCGAGACCTTGAAGGTCATCGTGGGGTGCATACCGGTGCCGTGTACCGGGGCGGCGTTGTCGATGCCGTTCGGATCGTCGGCAGGCACTGTGGCGTCGTAGTCCTCGGTCAGCCGCACCGAGAAGGTTGGGCTGAACGGTTTGTAGTCGCAACTGCCGTTGAGGCCCGGGCCGATGTTGAAGTTGACGGTGTCGACGAAGTTGTCCTGGGCCGATCCCGGCAGCACGTTTCCGTTTGCGTCGGTGGAGGCCGTCCAAGGCGTGAACGTCGTCTCCATGTCGTACTCGCCGCAGACCTGCGGGTTCATCAGCATCTGCCGGTCGGCGTCGTTGGGGCGCAGCGGGCTGTGCTGCACGGGGTTGACGATGTTGTTGCCGAGGGCGTCCTTGCCGACACCGGTCGAGGTGGCGTCGAAGTCAAGGATGAAGTACTTGTACATGAACTGCGGCAGACCCGGGCTGTCCGGGTGGCTGTAGCTCGGCTCGCCAAATTCGAGCGCGATCTGTCCGTAGTTGGGGTCGCCAATCGTCTGGTTGACGCGTGCGCGTCCTTCAAACTTGACGCCGACGCGGCCCGGGGTGTTGGAGCCGGGCTGGCCGTTGCCGTTGTAGGCCATGACGTGCAGGTAGAGGCGATAGATGGCGCGTCGGTTTGGCTCACCGGGCGTCGGCGGATCCATGTCTCCCGCTAGGGGGTGACCGAGGTAGAGCTTTCCGACGAGGTCGGCCGTCAGCTGGGGCACCTTCGAGGCGGCCGTGCCGATCTCAGACCACCACGGACACGTCGGCACCGTCAGCGGATCGGCACGATTGAACTGTGCCTCGGTACATCCTGACTTCTGCGACGGGTTGGCCGGGTTCTCAAGACGCTCGGCGACGGCCGGGTTGATGCGGAATTCCTTCGGCAAGGCCATCGAGACCTTCTTGATGTACGCCTCTTGCTGCAGATGTGCCAGCGGCTCGACCGTCTGGTTCATCGTCGCCCGCATACCCACAGGCGCTCCGGCCTCATTGTTCTTGAGCTGCAAGGTGAACTGCGGTTTGAACTCCGGCAGAACATCGCAACGTGGATCCTCGAACTGCTCCTTCATGTACCAGTTTCCAGATCCGATGCCCGGCGGATTCGAGATGATCGGGTTGCCCGGCGTTGCGTTGTTGCTGTCCCAGGCCTGGGCCCAGATCGTCGACTTCCATTTGTCAGGCAGGCAGCGCGTCGGGTTGCGCAGGAAGGTGTTGCCGGCCGGCGTCTTGGCGTTGGCCGCAATCTGCAGGCGGTAGACGCGCAGGCGGGCCGTACCGAACGAGGTCGACTTGGTGCGCGGCATGTCGCCGAGCGTCTGGACGCGCAGCCCCTGGTCGGAGGCTCGCACGTCAATCTTGGCCGTCAGCTCCATCGCCTGCTCGCCGGCCAGCGAGCAGCCGAAGCCACCTTCGGTGGTTCCGTTGATCTTGATTCCGATGTAAGTCGGCACTTCGGGGTAAGAGTTGCCACCGCTGCCTTCACGGTTGCGCAGCAGGTACATGTTGCCGCGCATGATCACATCGCAGTTGATCCAAAAAAGAACCTGGACCGAGGCCTTCACATCAACTCGGATGCGTCCGACCAACGAACTTTCGGGACAACTCGCGTAGTCCGGCGGAGTGCCGCCAGCTTCGAGGTCGGAGGGAGTTCCCAGCCCGGCTGCTCCGCCGTTGTAGTCGAAGCCGGCACCCGGGCCGTTGCAGCGCTCGGCCGGGGTCATTGCGTTGGGGTCACCCTGCAGGCCGGTCGGCCAGTCCATGACGAGCTTGCGCAGGTCGTCGCCGTTGTAGCCGTTGTCGTTGTTCTGACCGGAGTAGGCGAGATTGATGTCGTTTACGTATGTGGCAGCGGCGCCGGAGGCGATGTCGGAGTACAGGATGTTGGGGGTGAAGGTGGTGAGGTCCGCGGAGGCCTGATTAACCGCAAAGACACCCGAAAACAGGCATGCGGCGGCCACGGCCACCAGCCAGATGTAGGTGGTTCGCAGTCGCGCGGAGGTCGTCGGGAGCGTCATCAGCCCCTGCGATCCGTTCGCGTTGCGAGTCGTGAGCGCACCGTTACGCCCGTGACCACCTGCAGTCGATTCCATTCGTCCCCGCTTCAGAGTTTTTTGATTCTGTGCCCCCAGCCCGTATCTCCCCGGAACCGAAGGCGGATTCCTGCAAGGTTTCGGCCTGTCGGCTGAAATCCTTGAATACGCCGCCGCTTCTTGCGAAAGCGTCACTACACAACACGTCGGACAGATCGGTCTGCAGCCCCCCTCCCTGGAGACAAACAATCTGTGCGACTCAACTGTGAGAACACACAGTAAAGCGCAGAGGTGCGCTCTTTGCAAGCGGAATAGTACGTATGTCGCAAGCGACTCAGACGGTCAGTTCGTCGATCAGTGCCGCGAGCTCACCCAGCGGCGGACGATCGACGTCAAGAATTGTGTAGCGGCCGGGCCTCGTGGTCGGCCCCCAGGCGACGATCTCGGCCAGTCGCGCCGGCGCGATGCCGAAACCGCCGAGCGCCGCTCGCATGCCGCTTTCGGTCAGCTCGCGCTGCACACGGGCGACGTCTCCGCCCTGCAGGGCGGTCGCCACGAGCGTGCCGAAGGCCACCTGCTCGCCGTGCGGCGCAGTGCCGGGTTCGAGCGTGTCGAGCGCGTGGCTGATCAGGTGCTCGCTGCCGCTGCAGGGCCGCGACGAGCCGGCGATCTCCATTGCCAGACCGCTGAGCACCAGCCCGTCGAGCAGGCGCTGCGCGAACTCCGGGGTCAGATGACCTTCGGCCAGCGGCGAAAAGTCGAGGTTCTCGACCAGGAGGTGCGCGCAGCTTGCAAGCAGCGCTGCAAAATCGTCGACGCGTTCTTCGGCGGCCTGCTCGGCCAGCTTCCAGTCGAGCAGCGCCGTGCGATTGCTGAGCAGGTCGCCGAGACCGGCGCGGGCAAAGGCTATCGGCGCGGCGACGAGCGTGTCGATGTCGGCAAGGACCGCCACAGGCAGTGCGGAGCGTTCGCTGACGACGTCGCCGTTCGCTTCTGCGATCACGGCGATCGGCGAGGCGATGCCGTCGGCAGACAACTGCGTCGGGATCACCACTGCCGGCAGCGCGGCCGCAAGGGCTGCGGCCTTGGCGACGTCGACGGGACGTCCGCCGCCGACGCCGATGACGCAGTCGTGGCCTGCATCTTTGGCCAGGGCAGTCACACGCCGCACCTCGGCGCGCGTGTTGTCGGTCACCTGAGTGCGCCCGGCGCCGGGCGACGCCACGTCGTTGCAGACGGCGACCGACTGCGAACTGCCCGACACCAGCAGTGGTTGCTTGAGGTCGAAGTGTTCGAGCACGCCGGCCAGCTCGTCGGCCAGGGCGGCACTGCCGCTGACGCTGCGCAGGAACTGCGGGAACTCGATCTGGCGGGTGGCGGCGATGGCCTGCGCCAGGTTGTCGATCGGCTCAGACATCGCTGCGGGCGGCGCCCGGCGCCGCGTCGATCAGCGGCGCAATCTCGTTGCGCGCGCGCTCGAGGTCTGCCTCGTCGTCGATCTCGACCCACTTGAGACCGCCGATGCGCTCGATGCGCACCGGCCGCTCGACGGCCAGGGCTTCGATGGCGTCCTCGTAGTAGACCTGAACGTTGCCGGCGGCGATGAACTCTTCGAGGATGCGCGCAAGGCGCGGACCGTCGTGTGGGTCGATGCGCGTGAGGCCGATGTATTCGCCGACCGCAGCGTCAAAGGGCAGCTCCTTGTGCAGCCGGTCGAGCTTTCCGCAGTCGCCGGCCGTCGCCTTCATCGACTCCTCGTCGACCTCCAGCAGGTCGTCGACGAGTATCGCCGTGCCCTCGGTCGCCGCAAGGCGGCGCGCCAGATGCGGCTCGAAGAGCAGGTCGCAGTTGACGATCACGCAGCCCTCGCGCACGAGCTCGCGCGCCTGCCACAGCGAGACGATGTTGTTCTCGCTCTCCCAGCGTGGGTTTTCGATCGTCTCGATGTCGTAAGGCTCGAAGGCCTCGGCGGCGTGGCCCGTGACGGCAACCACACGCTCGAAGCCGGCCGCGCGCAGCTGTTCGAGCGCGCGGTCGATGAGCGGCCTGCCCCCGACCTCGACCATCGCCTTGGGCTGCTCGGCAGTCAGATCGCCCAGCCGCGAACCACGTCCGGCCGCCAGATAGATCACAGTTGGTGCAGTCATCGCGATCAACAGTAATGTGCCGGACGTGAGTGAAGCGATCTCCCGCAGGAACCTGCCGCCGCTGGCTGAGTTGGTCGCCATCTGCGGCGGCGAAGGCACGGCCGGGCGCGACGAGCCGCGCGACCTGCGCCGCCTCTACGCGCGCAGCGTGCGCAAGCTCTCGATCCGCATCACCAGAGTGCTGCTGCCGACGGGCATCAGCGCCGACCAGACCACCGTGCTGGGCATCGTCACCGGCATCGCCGGCGGACTGCTGCTGGCCGTCGGTGAGTACTCGGCGCAGCTGCTGGCCATCGCACTGATGCAGCTCGCCTTCGTGCTCGACTTCTGCGACGGAGAGATCGCCCGTTTTGAGCGCCAGGTCGAGGGCAGGAGCTCGGGCGCCGGCGGGGCCTACCTCGACTGGGTCGGCCACTACTACATGCCTGCTGCGATCACGGCGGGCCTGGCCTGGGGCGTCTACGGCGGAACTAACGACTGGTGGTGGCCGGCGGCCGGGCTCGTGGTGATCCTCTCGCTGGTGCGCGTGCCCTACAGCGCGCGGGACCACATCATGTGGGGCGTCTACCGCGACCGCCCGGAGCTGCGCGACTCCGACGAGATGGTGCGCGCGGCGCTGGCGCGCATGGGCGGCGACCCCGCAGGCCTGGACCTCGAGGCCGAAGGAGCCGAGGCGATGGCCGGCGGTGAGGGGCGCGGACTGCTCTGGCGCCGCTGGACGAACCTCGGCCAGCTCATCGTGTTCCCCGGCTTCATCAACCTCGTGGCCGCAGCCAGCGTGGTCGACATGCTGATCTCGTGGCTCGCCGGCGGCGACGACACAGTCACCTCAATCTGGGCCCGCGCAACACTGCTGGCCGCGCTTGCGCTGATCCACCTGTTGCACCAGACAAGAGCAGTAGCCCAGAGCGTCGCCATCACCAGGCGTCTCAAGTAGCGCCCGGATCCACCACCACCGCACCGCGGAGCCTCCGCTCAGCTCAGCCCTCCGCTCCGTTCGGCCTCCGCTCCGCTCAGCCGCCGCCCAGCCTCCGCACCGCTCAACCCCCACCCCCATCGCGCCCCCATTGCATGCCTCGCATGCCTCGCATGCCTCCGGCATGCAAGCCAAGAGCGCGTTCAAAAACCCCTTGAACAAGGGAAAAAGTTTGCATGCCTCCGGCATGCAAAGAATTAATTCGGCCAAAGGGGGGTAAAAACGTCCCGCTCGTTCCATTAACCATGCGATGGGGAGTGATCGCCGAACATATTTCAACATTCACCCGGAACACCACCTACCACACGACGCTGCGTGCGATCGGCAATCTCAAGCCGTTCGAAACACGCGACCAGAAACGCGCGCTGCTCGAGCGGTTCGCGATTCACCTGTCGCCAAGGGAGACATTTGACGATTGGGGGCGTCCACACAAGAAGCTCTACCGCGAAGTCAAGGTGATCGCCTTCAACCCTATGGACAATCACCTGCACAACCTCACCCACCAGATCTCAGATGACGGTGTTCGCAAACTGATCTCGCGGGTCTCGTCGGGATTCGCGCGCGAGTACAACCGGCAGACAGGTTGGCGCGGGAAGGTCTTCGGTGAGTTCGCCGCAAAACCGTTCGACGAAATGGCCGACCCGACGCAGATTCTCGACATGCTCGCCTACATCGAACTGAACAATCCGATCTCTCAGTTTGAGACACCGTTCACGAGCTACCAGGCGTTGATCGGCAATGAGCGTCACGACTGGTTCGATCCTGATTATGTGCTGAAGATCTTCGGTGGGATGGACAACTACCGCGAGCACATGAACCGACGCGGCCCGGCGATCGTCCGTCGCAAGTTGATCGAGGCGGGTATCGATCCCAGGCGTCACCCCTATCGCCCGATCTAGATTGTCCGCCGCGGGATTGCGTGTGCTGCGCATGGGCGATCTGCCTTGCTCGTGAGTTGCGGGGTTGCGTGTGCTGCGCCTGGTCTGTCTGCCTTGCTCGTGAATTGCGCGGTTGCGTGTGCTGCGCGTGCTCTGTCTGCCTTGCTCGTGACTGCAAGGCTGTGTGTGCTTCGGGCTTGCGAAGCCCGCTTGATGCCTCATGTTTTGCATGCCGGAGGCATGCAATGTTTCCCGCTTGTTCAAGCGGTTTTTTCAGGGGCTTTCGGCTTGCATGCCGGAGGCATGCAAGATTTTTCGCTTGTTCAAGGGGTTTTCTGCCGCGCATCTGGCTTGCATGCCGGAGGCATGCAAA
>JBIQMF010000021.1:0-12582 GCA_044463545.1 Solirubrobacterales bacterium | reverse complement strand
TCGCCGAGGCCGACCGCTTCGCGCGCGAGCGCACGTTGCCGAGAGGAGTCAAGATCTTCGCCCAGTCGATGGCCTGGGGTTCGGCGCTCTTCACCTGGCTCGTCTGGGGCAGGCTGTGGTTGACCCTGGTGGTCGTCGCGCTGGCCATCTCCTGCTCGGTCTTCACGGCGGTGACACCGACGCGCCGTCCTCTGGTGGCGTCAGCAGACTGACGCGACCAGGCCTCCGGCGGGGCTATCCGCCCGCGAGAACCTGTCGCGCCGGACCTGCGGCATCAGAACCTGCCGGAGCGCGTGACCTTGCGCTTGCCCGCCTTGACCGTGAGGCTCCAGCGCGTCTTCTTCTTGCCGGCCTTCATCGTGGATCGCGCCAGCTGCTTGTTGAACTTCATGCGCACCGTCCGCGTGCCCTTGCGCACGCGCACGCTCTTGAGCTTGTGCTTCTTGCGGCCGACCTTGACCCAGCCGCTCACGGTGCAGCGCGTCGCCGGACACGTCACCCGCAGCGTCAGCTGCCTTGCGCGTTGCTTGGGCCTGGTCACCTTCAGTGTCAGCCTGGCCGGCTTCTTGGCCGGCGGGGCCAGCGTCTCCTGAACCGGCGGCAGCGGCTGCGGAAGTGGCGGCGCGGGTGCCTCGCCCGGCACGTCGAAGTGCACGGTCGCAGGATCGGACACATTGCCGGCGCGGTCGCGCCCCCAGATGGTCAGCGTGTGCGGGCCCGGCGAGAGGTACTCAAAGCGCAGCGGGAGCGGACAGGCGGCGCGGTGAGCGTCGAGCTCGCACTCGGCGCCGCCGAGCGGCTCATCGGCCGACAGCGGCAGGGTGTATGGCTTGGGGAAGACCGTGCTGACCTCCGAGAGATCGAGCACCGGCGGGGTCTGGTCGATCGTCCAGGTGTACGACGCTACCGGCCCGGTCGAGTCGTCGGACTTGAGCATTCGCACCTCGAAGGTGTGTTCGCCCTCTGCGAGGTCGAAGTAGCTCTGGCTGTGCGCGGCGACGCAACGCTCCCATGGGCCTGCGTCGAGGCGACACTGGATCTCCTTGGCCGGGTTGCTGGCGCTGTAGAGCAGGAAGTTTGCGCTGGCGCTGCTGGTGATGGCGTCGGGGTGCGCGGTGATGGCCACGACGCCGTCGCCGCTGGTGAGGATGCGCCATTCGTGGGTGATCGTCTCCTCGACGCCGTCGCGGCTTGCGCGCACGGTGAACGTGTGAGGACCCGTCGTGAGTCCGCTCAGCCGGACGGCGTCAAGACAGGGCGCGGCCGGCCCGTCGTCAAGCTGGCAGGTGGCCGCAAGGTCGCGCGCGGCGTAGTTGCGCGAGTCGAACTCGAAGTTGGCCGCCGTGCTGCTTGTGGCGCGGCTCGGGGTGGTCCGCCAGTAGAGGCCCAGCGGCTCTTCGGAGTTGTTCCAGGTGCGAGAGCTGGCACGCGGCTGCGTGACGCCGTCCTTCACCGCGCGCACCTCAAAGCGGTGCCGGCCCGGCATCAACATGTCGTAGCCGATCGGGCTAAGGCAAGGCGCGAAGGCCGTGCCGTCGAGAGCGCATTCAAACGTGGCGCCCGGGGTGCCCGAGAATTCAAAGCGCGCCGAGCTGCCCACGTGATTGCCAGAGGGTCCTGCGGTGATCGCGGCCACCGGGGCGCCCGGCGCGTAGTCAAACTGGGCGCTGACCGCGCCGACGTTGCCCGCCTCGTCCACGGCACGGATCTCGAGTTCGTGTGCGCCGGGCGCAAGCCACGCGAGACTCGCGCCGCCTGAGCAGTCAAACGACGTGCCCGCATCGATGCGGCAGCGCACTTCCTTCACCGGCTCATCAACCGAGATCGTGGCAGCGAACGGCAGGCTGGTGACCGTCGCAGGGACGTTGTGCTCCACCTTCGGGGCGACCTCATCGAGCACCCAACTGCGGGTGATCTCGGGGGTGCGGGTGTCCGTCTCGTCGACGCCGCGCAACGAAAAGGTCTGCTCTCCGGGCCGTTCGGCGTGTGTGGTGTGCTCGTTTTTGGCATCGCAGGCCGTCCACGGCTCGTCGTTGAACTTGCACTCGACGATGTCGATCTTGGTGGAGGCGTCGATGAGGATCTTGAGGTTGCGTATGTTGCTGCGCGGCGGGATCTCCTGTCTGAGGCGTACGGCTGGAACACTCGAAATCGTCCAGTCGTATCGCAGCTCCTGCTCGACGCCGAGGTGGTTGGCGTAGACGATGAAGTGGTGCGGTCCGGGCTCGAGCTCCATGAAGATGTCACTGCCGTAGCAGGGACGCGGCACCTCGCCGTCGAGTGCGCAATGCATCTCAACGGCAAACACCGGCGCGCGCGACGTGCCGAACTGAAACATCGAGTTCGGGTCGTGGCTCCACCAGGCAGGTGTGTTCGAGAAGTGGAGCCCCAGCGGGTCGTCCCCCACATACCACTCGTAACTCGTGTGCAGCTTCTGCGTGTGGCCGTTCTGCTTGGAGCGCACGAAGAACCTGTGCGCGCCTTCACTGAGGCCGTGGTAGCTGGCCGGCGAGCTGCAGGACTCAAAGTCGCCGTCGTCGAGCTTGCACTCAAATGTTGCACCGCCGCCGGCCGCAAATCCAAACTTGGCGTCGGTCTTCGTGGTGGCCAAAGCAGGGGTCTCGGTGAGCTCTGCAGTCGGCGGATCGTCTGCCAGCAGCGGCGCGCCGCCGACCCCGCTGAAGCCCAGCGCGGCGACGGCGGGTGCACCGGTCGCCCAGGCTGCGTGTCCTGCGCCTTGGGCCAGCGAGAAGGCCTCGGCGCCTACGGCCTTGAGCGCGTCCAGCATCGCGGCGCGGCTGGGCGCAACGCCGAAGTAGAGCTTGAACTCGCGGCCTGCGGGGTAGGGGATGTCACCGAGATCGAGGTCGAAGGCAGCGCCGAGGTCGCCAGGGCCGTCCGACTGCGCCTCGCCGCTGGCGCGCACGACGTCGAGTGGGCGGCTCATGTCGGGCGAACTGCGTCCATCGTCGGTGGTTGCACTGATGGCAGTGGTGTTCCCCAGCAGCGTGTGGACGACCTCTTGGAAGGGCGTCGGCTCGACGTCCCAGTCGACGACGCGGCGGTACCGCGCGCCCTTGATCCCCTCGGCCCTGAACGGCACGATCGTCACGGCGACTTCGAAGAGGTGGTTGGTGTGCGCAGAGCGAGTGAAGACGTGCGAAATCTGTGCATGGGCAAAGCCGTCTGCGTCGTCGATGCGTATCCGCGAGGTCGCGCTGTACGCATCTGCGCTGAAGTTGAGTAGATGGGCGTTGAGCTCGAACTGCCCCGGGGTGAACCGGTTGAACCCAGCCCAGCTGAGTATGCCGCTGGCATCTGTGTAGCCCCAGCCCTCGGCGATCTCGCCGTACGAGACGACGTCGTACTGGCCGTCGAGCAGGCGCAACCCGAAGTTCATGATGCCCGTGCTCGAAGGCACATCGCTGCTCCTGGCAAGGCGAGCATTGGGCCGGACCCCGAGCGCCAGAGTGTCGTTGCTGATCACGCCTTCGGCCCACAACACCGGGCCTGTAGTGGCGGACCAGGCGGCTGTCGCCACTGTGCCGTCGTCAGCATCGACCCGCACCTTCATGTGGTGGCCGACGTCGGCCGCAGTCAGGTTGTAGTGCACCGAGGACGGGTGATCGATGGCTGTGCACGTGCCGCCCACCGCCTTGGTGCAGCGAAACCACGTGAAGCTGTAGCTGACAGGAGGAGTCCATTGTCCGGGCCACGCTGTGACCTCTGCGCCGACAACAAGCGTGTCACTCATGATCACTGGCGGCAGCAGGTTCACGGGCGCCGCGCTTGCGGACCTGGCGGTGCCGAGCAGGACGGCCAGCAGCAGGGCCAGCAACAGGGTCAGCGGAGGACGCTTTGCGACGGACATGGGGGCATCCTTGTCAGTTCGGGATCGGCCCCGAGTTCCTGTCGCGGGAAGAACTGAATGAGGTCGCGATCAGTTTTCCGTCTTCGCCCCGGGGAACGGGGCGGAGTGTTCAAATACTACTTGTTTTGACAAGTATCAGGATGGTGCTCGGTACGATCACCCCCCCTGGCAGCCAGGTCAGAACCGCCGTCCGCCGGGCGGCACTGCAGGTGAGATGCTTTGGATCGCCGCATATTTCATCTTCGGGGACCCCGATGTCGTCGACTGGGGCATCTTCGAATGCGACAACTGCGGCCATCAGGTGGAGGAGCAGGTCGTGATGGACGACTGGCCCTGCGAGCAATGCGGCGAAGGGATCATGCGCCTCTTGTGACGATCGGCCGCGCGGCGCCCGACGCCGCTTGAGCCCGCTTCAGTCCACCCGACGGGCTCCGGCTGTCGGGCGCGCGCGGGCCTCTACGAGCGGGCCGCGCGCAGTCGCACCTTGAGCAGGTGCGCTGCGGCGAGCTGACCCGCACGCGCCACGGCGCTCACTCGCGAACGAGCTGGCCGTAGACGTTGAGGCTCTTGAATGACTTGATCGTGAAGATCGGCTTTGGCGCCTTGCGGCCGCGGCGCTTCTTCGGCGGCTTGGGCGCCTTGAGCTTGATCGCCATGCTCGTCAGCGAGACCTCGCCCGGAGGCAGCGCGCCATCGAGGTTGCTCGGGATCTCGAGACGGCTGGGAATGTCGGCCCGCAGCACGCCGCGCCTGTTGACGCCGACGTAGAGGTACTGGGTGGCCGGCACCGGGTTGCGCACATCAAGACGCACGACCGCGGCGAAGGTGTCGCCCTTGCGTGGCGCGTGGTTGTAGGCGACGATCGTGCCCTCGAGCACCGTGCCCATGGCCGGGTTGTAGGCGACGCCGGGCGTGCCGATCGTGGCCGTGAAGTTGCCCTGGCCGAGCACGCTCTTGCTGGGGCAGTTGCGCTTGACCGCGCTGGGGTTCTTGCGTCCCGGCACCCAGGTCAGGTTCTCTGCGCCGCTGATGCCGTCGGCCCGCGTCGGGATCTTGTACTGACCGTTGTAGCGCAGCTTGCAGTAGGGCAGCGCGTGGCGGTTGTAGCGGATCGAACTCGACTGCACAATCAGCCGCTTCACGCGTTGTGGCACGACGCCGCCGTTGTAGAGCAGGTTGCGCAGCCCGCGCGTCGAGGCTGGCTTGCCCTCGGGCAGCGGCGCGTCGTCCATGTTCACCAGTTGCAGCGAGATCGATCCCGATGCCCCGGCCTTCTTGAAGTTGACCTTCACCTGCACCGCGTTCTGTAGCGCGCCGTGTGCGGCCGTCGCGCCGAGCGCGGTGGCAGCCACGATGAGAGTGCAGATCATCACCCGCTTGTACATGAGAACCTCCCCAGGAGTCTCGGTGCCGGCACTGCGGAGGGCCGGCTTGGATTGCGCGGTCCAGCCCGGCTGCGCCTCAGCAGATGCTGAGCGGCGTCCGGTCTCAGTTGCATGAACCGTGCTCTGCCTGCTTAAACACGGGGCAGCCGTCAAGTTGCGGCGCCGCCGCGCGAGCTCAGCTCAGGCCCGGTCGCGCAGCTGCAGCAACTCTTCGAGGTCGGCCTCCAGCTGTTGGCGCACGAGCTCGCGCAGGCGCCGCGCCGCTGCATCGGTCGCGGCGCCGGCCGTGGTGCGGAAGGGCGCCGACTCGATCGGTCGACCGAACTTGAAGTCGAGCCGCTTGGGCCGCGGGATCGGCGTCGGTCCGATGCCGCGCACGATCGATGGCAGACCGACGTCGAGCAGGCGCTCGCTGACGCCCGAGAGGGCTGCCCAGAGTGAGTTGTTGCGGTCGACGACGACGTCAAGCATTTCTTCGGCACCGACGGCGGCGACGGTCACGACGGGGTAGTCGTGCTCGATCGCCATGCGCGCAAAGCCGATGCGCTCGCGCCAGAAGAGCTTGTATGCCTCGCCCTCGCGCTTGTTGACCTCGCGCGAGCCGCCGGGATAGACCAAGATCGTCTCGCCGTCCTGCATCAGGCGGCTGCAGTTTGCGCGCGTGCCGGGAACGGCGCCCAGTGCGCCGAGCAGTTCACCCCAGAGCGGAATCCGCCAGTGTGTGTGGTCGCCCATCGCGCGCGGGATGATCCCCTTGTCCTTGTAGAGGCCTGCGGCCATGAAGGGAACGTCGAGCAAGCCGTAGATCGTGTGGTTGCCGATCAGCAGCACGCGGCCGTCGTCGGGGACGTTCTCAAGTCCGAAGAAGCGTGGTCGCGTCAGCACTGCCGGAAGCTCGAGGAGTCTTGCGGCGAGCTCGAACTGCAACGGGGATCTGCGTTCGTCGGGCACCGGCTCAGAGACTACGCCAAGAAGTTAGGCAACCCTAATAAGCTGCTGCGCGCCTGGAGCTTCGGCTCGCCACATATGAAGGAGACGCAGATGCAGACCTTGACTGCCCCTGACGTTCCCCGGCCCACTCCCCTCTCATCGCCGGCGGCCCCCGTCCCGCCGGTGTTCCGAAATCTCGCCCTTGCGACGTTCCTGCTCACGTTGCTGCTGATCCTTGTCGGCGGCGTCGTCCGGCTCTCGGACTCCGGCCTCGGCTGCGGCCCGGCCGGTGCCGGTCTGCACGGCTGGCCGTTCTGCGACGGCGGGGTGATCCCGGCACTCGAGACCAACATGCTGATCGAGTACACCCACCGCGCGCTGGCCTCTGCGGTCGGACTGCTTCTGATCGTGCTGACGGCCGTGGCATGGCGGCGGCTGCCCGAACGCCGCACCATCGTCGTGCTGGCCAGCATCACGCTGGCCATCGTGATCGGCGAGGGCCTGCTGGGCGGGTTGACGGTCGAGCACGGCCTCCACCCGTGGCTCGTGGCCATCCATCTCGGCGTCTCGATGGTGATCGCGGCACTGCTTCTGGCGCTGTGGTCTGAATCACGCGACCACGCCGGCGACCCGCCGGACGGCGACCAGGCGGTGCGCGCCTCGCTGGCTGAGCGCACGCTGGGAGTTGTCGCCCCGCTGATGACGTGGGGCACGATCTTCGTCGGCGGCTACGTCGCCGGCACGCAGCTGTACGGCACGCCCGGCTACGAGTATTCGGTTGGTGCACACATGGCCTGCGGCGACCAGTTCCCGACCTGCCTCGGTGGTTGGTGGCCCTGGGGCATGTCCGAACTCGTCGACGCGCAGTTGGCGCACCGGCTGCTCATGTACCTGGCGGCCGTGAGCGTGACGGCGCTCGTGGTGTTCGTGCTGCGCCGCGGGGCCGGCCCTGCCACGCGCAAGCTCGCAGTGCTCAGCTTCGTCGCGCTCGTCACGCAGATTCTGCTTGGGGCTGCCAACGTCTGGTTCGGCGAGCATCGCGGAATGATCCTGGCCCACCTCTCGCTTGGCACGGCGCTGTGGCTCCTCGTCTTCTCGCTCGTCTGGTCGACGCAGTGGCAGGGCTCGGCTCGCCGGCAGCAGCGGCGCGGCCCCTAGAAGCGACCGGCACCCGCGCTCTGGGCCAGGAAGGCGCGCGCCCGCGCCGAGCAGCGAAAGTCCGAGGGCCGCAGCGGGCGCGTCAGCGCCAGACCTTCAAGCCTGCGCACGCGACTGACCGCTACATACGTGTGGCCGTCGACGAAGGGGTTGCCGGCGGCGAGGTCGACGGTTGCGGCGTCGTAGGTCTGGCCTTGCGCGCGGTGGATCGTCATGGCGAAGCCCAGACGCAGTGGGAGCTGCAGAAACTCGCCGCGCTCGACGAGTTCAACTGCCGAGACGGCCTCGTTCCAGACGTACTCATAGACGACAAAGGGCTGTTGCTCGACCTCGATCTCCTCGCCGTCACATTCGACGACGACGTAGTCGCGGTCGAGTTCCTTGACGATCCCGGACGTGCCGTTGCTGACGCCAAGCTCGGCGTCATTGCGCGTGAACAGCACCGGGCAGTCGACCTTGAGCACGATGCGCTGATCGCACGGTGCATCTTTGGGCGCTTTGGCGCCGTCGCGCCCACGCCACTCGCGTACAAAGGCGTAGGACCTGCCGGGCAGCGCCGCCAGTCCTTCGTCGTTGTGGCGCTTGACGACGTCGTTGCGCGTGGCAAGGATCGGCTTGGGCAGATCGTCCGCCGCGGCCTGCTGCCGGCCTGTGCTGGCGGCGACGACGCGTGAGTTGAAGAGCGCGAGCTCTCTGTCTGAGGGCCGCCCGACGCGGGCGCGGGCAAGCGCTCGGGCGAACTCGATCTCCTCCTGGCGCACGATCTCGCTCAACTCGATCGTCGTGAAGGTGGTGCTCTGCGCGACGTCGGAGTCGAAGAACCACTCGCCGGGATAGCGCTCAAGCAGCAGCTCACGCACGTCAGGCACGACGATCGGTGGCAGTTGCAGGAGGTCACCGAAGAGCACGAGGTGGGCGCCGCCGAACGGCGCGGAATCCTCGCGCGCCAGCCGCAGCCGCGCGTCGATGGCGTCGAGCATGTCCGCGCGCACCATCGACGCCTCGTCGATCACGACGGTGTCGACGCGCGCAAGCACCTCGTCGGTCTCTTTGTGCGGGCGCGGCTCGTAGCCCAGAAAGTGCGGCTCGACGGGTAGGCGGAAGAGCGAGTGGATCGTCACGCCGCCGACATAGGTGGCGGCAAGCCCGGTCGGCGCGCAGACGACGACCTCCCTATCGGTCTGCTCGACGAAGGCGCTGAGGACATACGACTTGCCGGTGCCCGCCTGCCCGCAGATGAAGCTGTTGGCGTCGCTGCCAAGCAGGTGGTCGAGCGCGGCTTGCTGGTTGTCGTTGATGCTTGGGGCTTTCGTCGTGGGTGTTGTAGTTCTGAGGTTGGGGGCTCAACCTACACGCCGGTCCCGCCGCCGCGAATCTGACTTGACGAGATCCGCCAGCTCGCGTGGCGCGCCGAGGCCAGGCCGTGAAGGCCTACCTCGACACCAACGTGATCATTCGTCACCTCACCGGCAGACCGAAGGATCAGGCCCGGCGTGCAACGCGGATGTTGGCTGGCGACTCGCGCCTGGTCCTCACGGAGATGGTGCTGGCCGAGTGTGTCTTCGTGCTGCGTTCGGTCTACGACGTGCCCGACACAGTGATCGCAGAACAGCTCACCCAGTTGTTGGCATTGCCGCAGATCGAAGCACCGGCCGCAGGTCCGATGTTGCGCGCGCTGCACCTGCTGGCCCAGGGGCACGGGTTTGTCGACTCCTACCTGGTCGCCAGCGCCGAAGCCGAGGCGTGCGCGGTCGCCTCATTCGACAAGGGAATCGACGCTATAGGCACCGTGCCGCGGCTGACCGGCGCGGCTGAGTGACCATCGTCGCTCTGCTCTCGTGAGCGGCACTCGCGCTCTGCCCTCGTGAGCGGCACCGTCGCTCTGCCCTCGTGAGCGGCACCGTCGCTCTGCCCGGGCCGGCTGAAAGGATCAACGCATGGCCACGCTGCTGCTGACCGTCCGCTTCCTCCTTGAACTTGCGCTCGGCGTTGCCTTCGTCGTCGCCACCAGCGGCCTCCTCTCCGGCGTCGTCGGGTGGTTGCTGGGGGGTGCGCTCGCCATTTTCGTCTACTGGCTGTGGGGCACCTTGATCGGGCCGAAGGCTCCGCGCCGCCTGGCGTTCGTGCCGCGCACCGCGCTTGAGGCCGTGTTCTTTGTCGCCGCAACGGGACTCCTGGCTGCGTCCGGACACTGGGCTGCTGCTGCGGCGTTCTTCGTCGTCTGGGCCGTCGACACGGTCCTGATTCGAGCGCAGGGGATCACCGAGGAGGACTTCGGCAGGTGAGCCTCAGCAGCAGACGCTCAGCACGCCGGGCAGGCAGCGCAGCCTCGCCGGCGCGAAGCCCAGCGGCTCGCCGTCGACGTCGAAGCCCATCTTGCGATCTGGCTCGGGGGTGATCTCGACCTCGCGCCCGCGCAGCAGGCGCGTGCCGTGGCGGCCGATGTGCGTGCCGGCGTAGAGGTGACGCGAGTCGAGCACGGCGCGCAGCGGCGGGGCCTCGCTCAGCACCACGTCGAGCAGTCCGTCGGAGGGGTCGGCGTCGGGGGCGATGTGCATGCCGCCGCCGAAGTATCGACCGTTGGCGCAGGCGACCGAGAGAAACTCGCCAGTCACGACCTCGTCGTCGACGCGCACGCTCGCGGGCACGCGCGTGTAGGCGAGCGTGGTGCGCAGCGAGACGAGCGCGTACGCCAGCTTGCCGGGCTTCACGCGCAACTCGTTGATGCGCCGGTCGACCTCATAGCCGACGCCGCAGCTGGCGATGTTGACGAAGCGTCGTGGCTCGCTGCCGTCGGCGTACTCGATGATGCCCGCGTCGATCTGCCGCGTGCGGCCGCTCGCGATTACGGCAGCGCCGGCCGCGGCGTCGGTTGGGATCTCGAGCGTCTTGCGGAAGTCGCCACCCGTCCCGCTGGGCAGTACGGCCAGCTTCACCGCTGGTGCCACCGGCGTCCCGGTCGCGTCGATCAGGCCGCCGACGACCTCGCTGAGCGTCCCGTCGCCGCCGCACGCGGCCACGATCTCGTGGCGTCCGCTCGTCGCGCCATCACGCGCCAGCTCTGCGGCGTGTCCGGGACGTTCTGTGAAGGCGGTCTCGACCTCGATGCCGGCAGCTTCGAGCGCGGCACGGATCGCAGGCCAGCGCCTGGCCGTGCGCCCTCCCGCGCTCGCCGCGTTGACGACGGCCAGCAGACGCATCAGCCGATCAGCTTCCCGGGGTTCATGATGCCGGCCGGGTCGAGCTGCGACTTCACTGCGCGCAGGATGTCGAGCCCCAGCGTGCCGACCTCCGAGTCCATCCACGGGGCGTGGTCGCGACCGACGGCGTGGTGGTGGGTGATCGAAGCGCCGGCGCGCGCGATGGCGTCTCCGGCCACGCGTTTGGCAGCAAGCCAACGCCCCAGCGGGTCCTCGCCGATCGGCGTGGCGACCGTGAAGTAGAGCGAAGCGCCAGAGGGATAGACGTGGCTGATGTGCGCCCAGACCAATGTGTTGCCGACGCCGGCCAAGCTTTCGGCCACAACCGTCTTCAGCTGCTCGTAGAGCGCCGGCAGCTCGCGCCAGCTTGTCACCGTCTCGAAGGTTTCCGTGAGCACTCCGGCGTCGAGCAGTTCGTCGCGCAGGTACGGGGCATCGAAGCGATGCTCAAGCCAACCCTCACCGATCGCGGGCCCAAGCTCCTCGGCGCCGCACTCGGCCAGGATCTGTGCAGCCCGCGCGCGCGTGTCTGCGACCTTCTGTGCGCCTCCCTCAAAGCCGGTCAGCAGCAGACAGCCGCCGGCCGGCGGCGTGGCGATGTCGACGGTGTCTTTGTCGATCGACTCGCCGGGCGCTTCCGACTGTCCACCGGTGATGAAGGTTTCAAGCTCATCCGAGAGGCGCAGGACGCTCGGAAGCGCGCCCTCTTGGGTGAGGCGTCGCACGGCCGCGACGCCGCTGGCAAAGTCGGGCAGATGGAAGGCCTCGTAGCGGCGCTCCTGAGGCAGGCGCGCCACGCGCATCGTCACCTCGGTGATGACCCCAAGCACGCCTTCAGAGCCGAGAAAGAGCTGGCGCAGATCGGGACCTGCGGCGTTCATCGGCGAGCGCCCGAGTTCGAGCGTTCCCGTCGGCGTCGCCACCCGCATCGCCACGACCATCTGGTCGAAGCGTCCGTAGCCTGCCGAGGCCTGACCGCTCGAGCGTGTTGCCGCGAAGCCTCCGATCGTGGCGTAGGGAAAGCTCTGCGGGTAGTGGCCGAGCATGAAGCCGCGCGCGTTCAGGAGCGCCTCGGCCTCGGGGCCGCGCAGGCCGACGCCGAGCGTTGCTGTCTGCGATATCTCGTCGAGCTCGACCAGCGCGTCGAGCTGCCGCAGGTCGAGTGAGATGACGGCCGAGTGCCCTGCCCGCACGGGGTCGAGGCCGCCGACGACGCTGGTGCCCCCGCCGAAGGGGACGACGGCTATTTGCTCCTGGCTGCAGAGGGTCAGCAGCTCCTGCACCTCGTCGTGTCCGCCCGGCAGCACGATCGCGTCGGGCGCATCAAGCGGCTGGCCGGAGCGTGCGCGCAGCAGGTCGGCAGTGCTCTTGCCCGTCGCGTGCACGAGGCGCGACGAGTGATCGGTGCTGATCCCGTGTTGACCGACGACGGCTGCGATCGCGGCCTGCTGTTGCTCCGAGAGGCGCGAGGGCGTCAGCTCGACATCGACTTCAGCGACGACGGGCGAGCCGTCGCGGTCGGCGCCCAGCGCAGTGCGGATGAGTGTGCGCCGGTCTTCGGCCAGCGGCTCGCCTTCGCCCTTGACGCCCCAGCGCGCCCAGTCGAGATAGGGCGTGCGTTCAGTGGGTCGCATTGGTTCTTGCATCGTCGGCTCCTGCCGTGTCGATTTTGGTGGACGCCCGCTGGGCGGCCCAGGTCAGTGCGGCGTCTGCTGCCGGGAGCAGTTGCTCCTTGAGCTTCGGCGTGAGACCGGCGCGCGTGCGGCGGTCGAGCAGGTCGTCGCTCGTGAGCGCGAGTTCGGCCGACGCGCCGAAGCGCAGTTCGGCGGCCGAGATCTCGCTGCCTTCAGTCAGTGGTTCAAGTAGCGCCGGGTCACCTTCGGCGCAGGCGACAACGCGAGAAGCTTCGGTGCCGAAGCGACGGACCAGACGTGGGGGGTGGGTCTGATCCGTCCGCTCGGCACCGTGCGCGCCGATGAGAGGCAGCGTCTTTGTGACGCAGCGCTCGTCGGTGATGCGGCTGACGGCGTCCTCGGCC